>CANQEK010000041.1 GCA_947594985.1 uncultured Clostridia bacterium | reverse complement strand
TAACGTTTTTCATTTTAACTCTAACAAATGCTGCTCCTTTTCCAGGTTTTACATGTTGAAATTCAACAACTTTAAAAACATTTCCATCTAATTCAAAAGTTGTATTATTTCTTAAATCTCCTGCCATATATACATCAGCCATATCTATTCTCCCCTTTTCTTTTTATTTCAACTATTTATTATGATACCATATTTTTACTATTAAATCAAGTGTTCTCAAAATATTATATTATAAGTTTATATTAATATAAATATAATATGTTTTATAAAAATATTTCCTTCATAAATATTTTATTAATATATTTATTATACTAAAATTTATTTTAACTAACTTATTAATTTTCTATGCTAATTTTATTACAGTACATTCTTTTTTTGATTTTGTAATACTTTCACAAAAGTTTTTACCAACTAAATACGTATCTTCTATTCTTATTCCAAATTTACCTGGAATATATACTCCTGGCTCTATTGCAATTACAGAGTTTTCTTTTAATATATTGTCTTGATTTGATTTTAATAAAGGTAATTCATGTATATCTAAACCAACACCATGACCAAAAGCATGCATTATTTCATAATTTTTTAATCTATATTCTGTTTCTCTATCTTTTATAACTGTTTTTATATTAGCACCATCTTTTAATGCTTCACTTAATCTTTTCTGCTCTTGTAAAACAAAATTATATATCTCTTTATATTCTTCTTTTACTTCTTCAACAAAAACAACTCTAGACATATCAGAGCAATAACCATTATATTTGCATCCTATATCAAATTGAATAATATCTCCTTTTTGTATAATTCTATCAGTAGGAGAATAATGTGGCATTGATGTATTTTCACCAAAAGCAACAATTATATCAAAAGCTAAATCATCTGCACCATTAAAAATCATAAATTTTTCTATTTCAAAAGCAATTTCTTTTTCAGTCATTCCTGTTTTAATATTTCTTATTATATATTCAAAAGCTTTGTCTGTTATACTACAAGCTTCCTTTATATTTTTTATTTCTTCTTCATCTTTAATTATTCTTTGATTTTCAACTAATCCTTCTGTTTCAACAAAATTTACTTGATATGTTTGCAGGTACTTTTTATAGTTCTCATATGTAACATATTTTTCTTCAAAACCTACATTTTCTGTATTCATAAATATAGCTTCATAATCATATTTATTTAAATTTCTAGAATCATAAGCAACAATTTCATCATCTATAGTTAATTTTTTATTGACACTTTCAATATATCGACTATCAGTAACAAAGATATTTTCTTTTGGAGCAATTATTAGAATTCCTTCTTCTGAAAGTCCTGTTAAATATCTTATGTTATTAGGATTTGAAATAATAATACCTTCTAATTTTAACGATAATAATTGGTTTCTTAGCCATTTAATTCTTGAATTCATAGAAAATCCCCTTTCTTGTTTGTCGAAATTTATATGCAAAATAATTCTATAAAATTAATATTTTGTTACTAATAAATCTACACAATGATAAAAAATAATTAAAAATAATATTTTGAGGTAAGAAAATACAAATAAATGCTGATACTGCTAAAAATGGTCCAAACGCCATATACTCATCTTTATTATTAAATATAAATATCTTAACAACAATTATTATAATAGAACAAATAGCTGCTAATATAAATGATAATAAAGAAATCTCTGCAATACTAATCATTCCAAAGAAAAGTCCTATTGCTCCAACAAATTTAACATCTCCAAGTCCCATTGCTTCTTTTCCAAAAATAATTAGTCCAAGAAATGTTACTATCATAAATATTCCTGCTCCAACAATCATTCCTAATATATAATCTTTTGCCATATTAACATTTGTAATTCCATATAAAAAAGTTATAATTAAACCTGTCTCAAATATTGTTAAATTGAGCCTATTTGGAATTATTTTATGCTTTGCATCTATAAATATTGTTAATAATAGCATTGGCGTAAGAATTAAAAATTTAATTAATTCTAAATTTTTAAATATGCTAGTTTCATCTATTCCAAATTTGTATAATAAACAAATATAAATAAATGCTGTCAGCAACATAAAAATATAGTTATTTTTCAATCCATTTTTATTTTCTTTAAAAAAATCTTTACAAAATATTTTTTTATTGTGTGGAAGTCTAATATTACACCATGCTACAATTTTACCTACAATAAGTCCTATAAATGCTACTAATACATAAATTAATATATGTACATTATTAAAATACATTTAATTACCTCTACCTATTTTTTTCAAATAATTCTTTATAACTATGTTTTCTAATGGTCTTTTTATTCTTGTTAAGAATAAATCCTTTTCTGCCAATGGTTTAACCAGTATTGAAAACATATTAGAACGTTTTGCACCAATAACATCTGTAAAAATTTGATCTCCTATAACAGCAATATTTTCATTTGGAATATCTAATTGCTTTTGTGCTAATTTAAAACCTTTTTTTAGAGGTTTCATAGCAAAGTTTATGTAAGATATATTTAATAAATTAGCTACCTTTTCTACTTTTTTTGTTTTACTACTATTAGATAAAATCATACATTTTATATTATTTTTACTTATATTATCATACCATTGCTTTAATCCATCTATTATATTTAAATTAAAATCTAATAAAGTATTGTCAACATCTAATATTAAAGCTTTTATATTTTTTTCTTTTAAAAATTCTGGTTGTATATCAGTAACTTTTTGGCAATATAAATCTGGATAAATTTTCATTATTTCCCTCCATTTTTTTCATATATAATATTACCAATTTGTTACATTTTTGTCAATTTTATTTTGTATAAAGAATTAATTTATTATATAAGATTTATAATCCAATGAAAAACGGACATTTCCATAAAATATTATTTTATAAAATTCTGTCCGTTTTTATCATAAATCTCAAAAATCATTTCTATATTAATGTAAATATTTTATAACACATTTAATCTACTATTTACAAAAAATATGTTTACCTATAGTAATAACTTGTGGTCTGCTCCAAATCCATCCAGAAGTAGCTGTATTCGGATTAAAATAATAAATACATCCTGACGTTGGATCCCAACCATTTATAGCATCTTGAGCTGCTTTTTTAGCTTGCGAATCTGGGCTTAAATTTATTTGCCCATCTGATACACAAGTATAAGCCCCTGATTGATAAATAACTCCTGAAATACTATTTGGGAATCTAGAATCAGAAACTCTATTCAAAACTGTTGCAGCAACAGCTACCATACCTTTATAAGGTTCTCCTCTTGCTTCTGCATATACTAATTTTCCTAATAAATTTAAATCTGTATTATTACTAGTGCTACCACCACTACTTGTTCCAGAAGATGAAGTTATTCCTAAAGCACGTAACGTTTTTTCACCAGCAATTCCATCAACTGTCAAACCATTTTTCTTTTGAAAGCTTTTTACAGCCTCAAAAGTTTTAGAACCATATATTCCATCTACATTTCCCTTATAATATCCCCATGATTTTAATTTACTTTGAATTTGCTTTACTTCATTTCCTGTTGAACCGTATCTAGATAATGAAAAACATATTGGGTATATACTCATTATCAAAAACAAAAATAAAGCAATTATAATTAAAAAATTCTTTATTTTCATATTCAATTTATTCCTTTCCATTTATAAATAATTGATACACAGATATATAAAAAATATACCGTCTTTTCAAACATCTCATTTATTTATAATTTTAATTGTTCTTATTATTATCAAAATTTCCAAAATTATACTATATTTTTTGTAATCAATACGATATATTGTAATCTAAATGTAATAATTATTTATATATAAAACCTTGAAAAATATATAAAATATTATTATAATACATATATAATATTGTATAGGAGTGTTTCACAAAATGGACTTTTTTTCTAATATAAAGTTTAATGGAGAATTAATAGAAAATGAATACTGTACAATTACTTATTCTGGAAAATTATTTCAAAACAACTCCGATTTAGTAAGTATAGTATATGGATATGGTGAAAATTGGGCTCATACAACAGAACAAAAGATGGAAAAAACAGAAGAAGGATTTAACGTTCAGATTAAATTGTTAAATTCATTTAACACATTCAATTTTTGCTTTAAAAATTATAATAATGAATGGGATAATAATGAATACCAAAATTATTCTGTTCCTATTTCAAAACAAATAATAGATGATTCATTTATTATAAATACAGATATACTTTCTGAAATTCTAAATAATATGATAAAAATTGATTTATCAAAACCAGAGATTAAAAAAATTGAAAATATTCAAACAGAACAATCACAAGAATTTATAGAAAATGATATTACAAAAGAAGCAAAATCAGAAACTTTAGTTCCATTTGATATAGAAATAGAACAAGATGAACCTTTAAATATAGAAGAAACTTTTGTTAATTCTGTTGATATAAAATCTCTAGATAATGATATAGAAAAATTATTTGATGAATTATATGTAAATGAAAATTCTAATAATAAACAAGATTTATTAGATAATATATTATCTAATTCTAATGAAATACAAAATACTGACAATACAAATAATTCTAATACGAATTTATCTAATATTACTGAAAATAAAACTGAAGATTCTTCGTATACATCTTTAATAAATGAAATATTATCACCTATAGTTACATCATCAGTATTTGAAGAAGAAAATTTGGATGACCTATCATCTGTATCTACTTCTAGTATAGAAAATGAAGTTAACAAAAATATAAATGTAGCTGATATTTTTCCTGTTGTAGAAAATGATGTTAACGAAAATATAAATAAAATTGATATTTTTTCTATTGCAGAAAATGAAGTTAACAAAAATATAAATGTAGCTGATATTTTTCCTATTGTAGAAAATAAAATTGATGAAAATATTTTTAGTATAAATTTTAAAGAAACAAAAGAAAAATTAGAAGAAGATTTTAACTTAGATCAAAAAATAAATGATTTAATAAGTGACTTATATAACAATGCAACACAATATAGTACATATAATTCTGAAAAAAATAAAATAAATTCAGACATACAGAATGATTCAACAAAAAATAATATCTCAGTAGAAAATGCAGAACCATCTGATGTTAATGAAATATCAGAATCTTTAGAAGATCCTATTGAAGAATCACTTATGGACGTTTTAAATGTTGATAACTCTTTAAATAACACATCTTTAATTAATGTAAAATCTGATAAATATATAGTTAGTCCTAGATCATTAAGAAAATTTTATTTATTAAAGAAAAAAATCAAATTGGCTCTTTATAAACTATTTTTTACAATACCAAGAATAATAAAAAGACAATTTCAAGATAATAAAAACTAAATACAAATTAAAATTTATTATATATATTTTATCATGAGCAACTCCCAAAAAAGCGGGCTTCCTTGAAGTGAACCCGCTTTTATATTTTATAAATTTTTTATTTAATTTAATAATTTTTTAAAATATCCCAATAATATTTCCATTTTTATCTACTTTAATACTTTCTGCAGATGGAATTTTAGGTAAACCTGGCATAGTAAATATTTTTCCTGTTTTTACAACAATAAACTCTGCTCCGTTTTTAACAATTACCTCTTTAACTTTTATTTTAAATGGTTCATTACAAAGCAAATTTTTTGCATCATCTGAAAAAGAATATTGTGTTTTTGCTATACATACAGGATATTTTCCATAACCCATTTTTTCAATATTTTCAATTTCTTGTTCTGAATTTTCTATGTATTCTACTCCTTCAGCTCCATATACCTCTTTAGCTACTTTTTCTATTTTTTCCTTAATACTTTCATCATCTTCATAAATAAATTTAATTTTATTTTGTTTTTCTGATAATTCAACAATTTTTTTTGCCAAATCTATTGCACCATCTCCACCTTTTTCCCACACTTCTACAAAACTTAAATCTACATCAATTTCAGATAATTTATTTTCTAAAAACTTAAGTTCTTTTTCGGTATCGTTTTTATACTTATTAATTGCAACTATTGGATTAAGTCCATACTTATATTTTATATTATTTATATGTCTTATTAAATTATCTATACCTTTTTCTAATGCTTCTAAATTTTCGTCAGAACAATTCTCTTGTTTTGCTCCACCATGATATTTAAGTGCTTTTAATGTAGCAACGCAAACTGCTACAGAAGGATTTAATCCTGCTTTTCTACATTTAATATTAACGAATTTTTCAGCCCCAAGATCTGCTCCAAAACCTGCCTCAGTTACAACATAATCTCCTAATTTCAAAGCTAATTTAGTAGCAATTATACTATTACATCCATGAGCAATATTTGCAAATGGACCTCCATGAACAATAGCTAAATTATGTTCCAAGGTTTGTACAATATTTGGATTAATTGCATCTTTTAATAAAACTGTTAGAGCACCTTCCGCTTTTAAGTCTTTCGCATAAATAGGTTCATCATCTTCATTATAACCAACTAATATATTACCTAGTCTTCTTTCTAAATCTTCTATATTCTCAGCTAAACAAAAAATTGCCATAATTTCAGATGCAACAGATATATCAAAACCATCATGTCGTGGTATCATATTTTTTTCTTTAGAAAGTCCTATTTCTACTTCTCTTAGAGCTCTATCATTCAAATCTAAACATCTTTTCCATACTACCTTTTTAAATCTAAGCTTATTTCCAAAGTATATATGATTATCAATTATTGCAGATAATAAATTATTTGCAGATGTAATTGCATGAATATCACCAGTAAAATGTAAATTTATATCCTCCATTGGCGCTATTTGTGCATATCCTCCACCCGTTGCACCTCCTTTAATTCCAAAAACTGGACCTAAAGATGGTTCTCTCAAAGCTAAAACAGAATTTTTACCTATTTTATTTAAAGCATCAGATAAACCAATAGCAACAGTCGTTTTTCCTTCACCAAGTGGAGTAGGATTAATTGCTGTAACTAAAATTAATTTTCCATCTTTTTTATTATGTACTTTTTTAATAAAATTCTCAGATATTTTAGCCTTATATTTCCCATATAAATTTAAATCATCCTCTGTAATTCCAAATTTTTCAACTACTTTAACAATTTTTTCTAATTGTATATTTCTTGCTATTTCTATATCTGTCATTTTTTTAGCCTCCCTTAATTTAAATTAAAAAGCCTACTACTATTCCAATTATAGCTCCTACAAAAACTTGAACAGGTGTATGACCTAATGCCTCAATTAATTTCTCTTGAACTTCCACTGTAGTAAGTCCCGGTGTATCTAATATTTTATTTAAAATTCTGGCTTGTTTACCAGCTGCCCTTCTAATTCCAGCAGCATCATACATAACAACACATGCCATTACTAATGCTATAGCAAAAATTCCAGAGTTAAAACCATATTCTTTACCTATACAAACAGCAAGTGAAGTTACAACAGCCGAATGAGAACTGGGCATTCCCCCCGCTCCCATTAATCTTTTAACATTTAATTTTCTATTTATTATAAGATCAGATACAACTTTAAAAACTTGTATAAAAAACCATAAAAGTACTGGAACAGCTATACATTTATTATTAACAATATCAAAAAACACATTCATAATACTTATTCTTCTGTAACGAAGTTTTCCTCCTTTATGTTATCATCATCATTTATTAACATAGTTATCTTTTTTTCTGCTACCTCTAATTTTGAGTTACATTCTTTAGAGATTTTCATCCCTTCTTCGAATAATTTAACAGTCTCATCTAAAGGTAATTGTTCTTTTTCTAATTTATTAGTAATTTCCTCTAATTTACTCATTAACTCTTCAAAATTTGAATCTTCTTTTTTACTCATTTTTATTTATATAACAATTAAATGTTATTACTCCCTTCATTTAAAATTCTATATTAACTTCCTTAGTCTCTAAATTTACTCTAAAGTAATTTTTAACAGTAGCAGTTTCTAAAGAAGTTACTGCAATTATATATTCTCCTTCTTTTGTGACAGAATCACAACTAAAAGCTACTGTACTATCTTCTCCCCATTTTTGCTTTACAAGCTCAATTGCCTCTTCTTTTTTATTAGTAGTTCCTACATCAGAATTTTCACTATAGGCAGTCCCTTGAGGCACTATATCTATATGACTTTCTGTAACAGGAGCATTATTTTGTACTACAGATTCATTTTTAGAAATATTAGATACTTGATTTTCTAGAGCAATATTTTCTTCATCTATTTCATTCTCTATAACATTATTAACATTCATTTCTATATTTTCATAACTTATATCATTAACTACATTTTGCGAATCAGAATTTTTAGAATTATTATTTCTAAAAGCTAAAACTCCAGCAGTTAAAGCAACTATTACAACTATAACTGCAATTATTATTTTTACTTTATTATTCATAAAATTTCACCTCTTCTTAAATTACTTTTGCTCTAGTTTTCCCATCACAAAAAACTAAATCTACTTCCATATCTTTCTTTAAATCTTTTGATCTTGTTATAACTTTACCTTCTAATTCTGTTAAACAATAACCTCTACTAAGAGTTTTTAAAGGGCTTAATGTATCTAGTTTAGTGATAAGTTTTGTTGCTTCTAATCTAGAATCTTTAATCTTTTTTATTGTGCTATTTTCAATATCTCTAGTATATCTATCTACTTGAATATAATAATCATTTATTTTCTGTAATGGTTCTTTATACACTTTAGAATTTAAACATTTTTCATATCTTAATCTCATAATTTCTGTTTTTCTACTTAAAGCCATTTTTAATCTTTTAATAAATAAATTTATATTATATTTAAGTTTAGAAACATCTGTAACAGCTAACTCTGCAGCAGCTGAAGGCGTAGGAGCTCTTAAATCTGCAACAAAATCAGCTATAGTGAAATCAGTTTCATGCCCAACAGCTGATATAATTGGTAATTCCGATTCATATATTGCCCTTGCAACACATTCTTCATTAAAAGGCCATAAATCTTCTAAAGATCCACCACCTCTTGCTAAAATAATAACGTCTGCAAGTTTTTTACTATTCATTAATTTAATTGCTTTTACAATCTTCTCGGCCGCACCTTCACCTTGAACTGGAACAGGAAGTAATCTAATATATACATTTGGGTTTCTTCTAGTAGAAACATTTATTATATCTCTAATTACAGCACCTGTATTTGATGTTAATACACCAATTATTTTAGGCATAAAAGGTATTGGTTTTTTATGAGCTTCATCAAATAATCCTTCATCTGAAAGCTTAGCTTTTAATTTTTCATAAGCAGCATATAAACTACCCATACCATCTTCCTGCATAGCTTTACAGTAAATTTGATATATTCCATCTCTTTCAAAAACAGCCACAGAACCTAATACTAAAACTTTCATACCATCTTTAGGAATAAAATTTAAAGTAGCAGTTGAAGTTTTAAACATAACACATTTTATAAGAGAATTTTCATCTTTTAAAGTAAAATACATATGACCAGTATAATGATGCTTAAAATTAGAAATTTCTCCTTTAACAAAAACGCTGTTTAAAAATTCATCATCTGCTACTTTTTCCTTAATATATTTATTTAAATCTGTTACAGAAATAGGGTTAATTTTCATTAGTTACTCCATTTAAATTTTTTTCTTTAACTACACTTGCTAATATTCCATTAATAAAAACTGGAGCAGATTCATCTGCATATTTTTTTGCAAGTTCTACAACTTCATTTATAGCCACTTTATATGGTAGTGATTCAAACAGCATTTCATATATTGCTAATTTTATCAAACTTAAGTTAATTTTTGAAATTCTATTTAAACTCCAATTATCTTTTAAATTGTTTACAACTAGCTTATTAATTTCTTCTGAATTTTTATTAATACCATCTTTAATATTTTTTAAATATTTTATAACATTTTCATCTGTAATTTCATTATTTTCAATAAAGATTTCAAATTGATCATCCTTACTCTCTTTTTGAATTTCAATTTCATAAACTAACTTAAAGGCTAGCTCTCTCATTGCAGACCTTTGCATTTCTTCCTCCTAAAATTTATCTATTAATTCTTTTAATTTTTCTTTTACATTTGATTTATTTTTTTGAACATAATTACCTATAAGTATTCCTGCTAAAACTATAACAATAGTAACTAATATCTTATACAATTCAGTAAAACATAGTATTAAAGCTATTATACCACCTAATATTGCGCCACCATAATTTCCAATGAAATAATTAAAACCATTTCCATTATTATTATCTTCACCCATAATATTATAATTCCTTTCTTTAAGGTATAAAGTAAAAATTATAAAATAAAAGTTAGTTTTTAACCGTATACCTTTTAATTTACATTAATATCTTTTTCTTCATTATAATTTTCTCTTGATGTTTCTTGCAAATTTTGTTCTTCATCTGTATTAACTGGAATTGTTCCTCTTATTTTTTTAGAAGTAATATTTTTTATTTTTATATTTACTTCTTTTACATCTAAATCAGCTGTTTTTTTCATAGCAAGTTTTACTTTTTCTTGTAATTCATTAGATATATCTTTTATCATTACATCTTTACTTACAACTGTAGTAACATAAACTATTAAATTTTTATTTTTATCTAATATAGTTTTACTAGAAACAGTATCTGCACCAGGAATTTCTTTAACTACACTTGCTATTAAATTTTCCAAACTTTCTTTTGAAATTACTAATTTTCCACTTGTATTTTCTAAAATAATTCCTTCTTTTGTAGTATCATTACTCTTTCCTGCAAAAAATAATTCCTTTATTGAAAGTAACATTAATATAGCTAATATTACTATTATAGCTATTAATCCTTTATCATGGTTTAAATATGTTTCAACTTGTGTAGTAATCATTTCTACTTTTAATATTCCTGTCATTACTAAAATTGTACATATTGATAATAGTAAAATAATTATTGAAAATATTTTTAAAGATAATTTATCCAAAAATTTCATTTCTTTCTCCTCTTTATTAATCTTCTATTGACTCTTGACTATTCTCCTTATTTTCTTCTTTTTGAGATATAGCATGAACACCTTGAACATGAACATTAACTTCCAAAACTTTTAAGCCTGTCATATTTTCAACGGATTTTTTAACTCTATTTTGAATTTCAAAAGCTACTTCTGGAATTCTAGCTCCATATTCAACAATTATATTAACATCAATTCTAGCATCCTTTTCTCCAACGTCAACTTTTATACCTTTAGTTAAATTCTTTTTTCCACTTAGTGCTTCTGTAATTCCAGCAAATCCTCCTGACATACCATAAACACCAGCAACTTCTGATACAGCTATACCAGCATAAGTAGCAACTGCTTCATTTGATATTTTAATTGTATCATTTCCTTCCACAGCAATTTCTTCCTTTTCAATCTCTTCATTATTTTCTTCCATAATAACCTCCTTTTATATTAATAATTTTATTCTTTTTAAGTATATCAATTTAATTGTTATTTTACAAGCAATTTTAAAAATATATTGTCATATACTATATTTATTTCTATTCAAATTTTTCTCCGAAAGAAATCTTATTACCTCTTAAAAACTCAAAAATATTCATTTTTTTTGCATTCTCTCCTTGTATTTCTATAACTGATATTATTCCATTATTAGCTTTTACAAATAATCCTATTTTTTCATTTGATAATATAACTTCTCCATTTTCAATAGTTTGAAAATTCAAATTTTTTTCATATATTTTATTGAATTCATCTATAGATAATATTTTAACTTTCCAAAATTTTATTTTTTTTCCATTATAATAAGAATAAGCTCCCATTATAGGATTTAAACCCCTAACAAGATTTTTAATTTCATTTGCATTTTTTATATTCCAATCTATTTTTGCTATTTCTTTTTCTAAAAAAGGTGCTAAAGTATATTCTTGACTTTGTGGGACTCTTCTTATCTCTCCTTTTTCAATATTTTTTACAACTTTCAATAATTGATTAGCACCAATAATAGACAATCTATTCCATAAATCACCTGTTGTTTCATCATCATCTATTTCAACGATTTCTTGAGTAATAATATCTCCCGCATCCATTTTTTCATTCAAATACATTATAGTTACTCCAGTTGTTTTATCTCCATTTAATATTGCCCATTGAATAGGTGCAGGTCCTCTATATTTTGGTAACATAGATGGATGAACATTTATACAACCATATTTTGGAATTTGTAAAAAAGATTTTGGTAAAATAACTCCATATGAAACAACACAAACTAAATCTGGTTCTAAAGAAGTTATTTCATTTAAAAATTCTATATTTTTAGAAATTTTTTCTGGTTGAAATATTCTAATATTTTTTTCTAAAGCATATTCCTTTACAGGAGATATATTAATTTTCATTCCTCTTCCAGAAGGTCTATCTGGTTGTGTAACAACTCCACAAATCTCAAAACCCTCATCATATAGAACTTTTAGTGACTCCTTTGCAAAATCTGGAGTCCCCATAAAAAGAATTTTCATTAATTAAACTTTTC
>CANQEK010000040.1 GCA_947594985.1 uncultured Clostridia bacterium | reverse complement strand
AACAACAAATTCCTTCTATTAGAGAGATGGCTTCCACTCTTGGAATAAATCCAAATACAGTAAAAAAAGCATATTCAATTTTAGAACAAAAAGGCGTTATTGTAACATTATCAACTAAAGGAACATATATAACGCAAAAAATTGATAAAGTTATACAGAAATATATAGAAGATAAAATTGAACATATAAAAAAAGAAATAGAAGAAATAGAAAGATATGGTATATCTAAAGAACAGATTCTAGAAAAAATAGTTAAATGAATTTAATTAAATTTATAGATTATTTATTTATATAAAATCTATAGTTTAATATTGTCAAATAAAAGAGACTTAGAAAAATAACTGTTGTACAAAATAAAAACAGTTTAAGATAAGTCTCTTTTAATGTATTTTTTATTATTAAATATTGAAATTTTAAAAAAAATTTTATATAATATGCTAAAAATAATGTGTATATTTTTAAACATGTAAATTATTGATAATATCGTTATTAAATGATTAAAATTATAGAAGATTTTGCAATTAATTAAAGTGTAGGTGAAAATATGAATAAAACAAAAAGAAAAATATTTGAGACATCATTAAAATTATTTTCTGAAAAAGGTTATGATGCAACAAGTATAGAAGAAATCACTGCTACTGTTGGCGTTGCAAAGGGAACGTTGTATTATCACTTTAACAGTAAAGAAGAAATTTTTAATTTTTTAATTGAAGAAGGTATGAAACTTTTAATTAATAGTATAGAAATTAAAATTTCTAAATGTGATAATGTATTAGATAAAATTAAAGCAGTTTCTTTAATACAATTAAAAGCAGTTTACAAATATGAAAATTTATTAACTATTGTAATGAGTCAAACATGGGGAAATGAAGCAATAAATATTTTTTGTAGAGAAAAAGTTTTAGAATATATTTCTGTTATTCAAAAAATTGTGCAAGAAGGTGTTGATAATGGAGATTTAGTAAATTGTAATGCTGAGATATTAGCGTCAGAACTATTCTCACTTACTTGTTCAACATTAATATACAAAAGAAAAGCAAATCTTGATGAAATAAATATTCAGGATTTATATAAGGAATATGAAAAAACTTTATTTAATAAAATAATTAATAAATAAAAGAATGGAGAATAAAATGGTAGAAAGAATTTATTCAGGATGTGAAAGAGTATTTAGTGCAAAAAAATTTAATAATTTAAAGGAAATAATTAACAATACTAAAGAAGAATTTGGAAATGAAATAGCATTTAAATTAAAAAAAGAAGGTACTAAAGAAATAAGTACAATGTTATATAAGGACTACATAGATGAAATAAATTTTCTTGGAACCGCTTTAATTAGTATAGGGTTGAAAGATAAAAAAATAGGTGTTATATCAGAAAATAGATATGAATGGGAAGAAGGTTATTTAGCTATTATTTGTGGTACAGGAATTGTTGTACCTTTAGACAAAGCTTTACCAGAAAATGAAATTTTAAGCTTAATTGAAAGATCAGAAATGGAGGCAATTTTCTATTCTTCAAAATATGATAAAGTTATGGAAAAAGCTAAAAAGGAAAAAATAGGTAAAATTAAATATTTTATTTCTATGGATTTAGAAGAAAAAAAAGATGATATATATTCGCAAAAAGAATTAGTAAGACTAGGAAAAGAATTAATAAAAAATGGAGCAACAAGTTATTTAAATGCTAAAATTAATAATGATGAATTAGCAGCGTTATTATTTACTTCAGGAACTACTTCTAAATCAAAAGCTGTTCAGTTATCTCATGAAAATATATGTACTAATCTTTATGATATAGCTTCTACATTTGATGTAACTGAAAAGGATACATTTTTATCATTTTTACCTTTACATCATGTTTTTGAGTGTACTGTTGGATTTTTGTATCCAGTAAGTGTTGGAGCAAGTATTGGATTTTGTACGGGAATTAGATATATTGCAGATAATTTAAAAGAATATAAAGCCAGCATAATGATTTCAGTACCTGTACTTTTTGACAACATGTATAAAAAAGTTATTCAAGGAGTTGAAAAAAAAGGAAAATTAGCAACAGTTAAATTTGGTATAAAACTTAGTAAAGTTGCAAAATTTTTAAAATTAGATATTAGGAGAAAACTTTTTAAAGAAATACATGAGACTTTTGGTGGAAAATTAAGATTATTCGTTGCAGGTGGAGCTGCATTTGATCCTGAAACAGAAAAAGGTTTGAACGATTTAGGAATTGATACATATCAAGGTTATGGACTAACTGAAACATCACCAGTTATTGCTTCTGAACATCCTACTTGTAGAAGACTTGGTTCAATAGGTAAAACTTTTCCAAGTTTGCAAACAAAAATTATAGAACCAAATAAATTAGGAATTGGAGAACTTGCTGTTAAAGGACCTAGTGTTATGATAGGATATTATGGATTGGAGGACTCTTCAATTACTGATGATGGATGGTTTTTAACAGGTGATTTAGCATATATTGATAAAGATGGATTTATTTTTATAACAGGCAGAAAAAAGAGTGTAATAGTTTTGAAAAATGGAAAAAATGTCTATCCAGAAGAACTTGAAACATTAGTAAATAAAATTCCTGGAGTAAAAGAATCTTTTGTTTATGGAAAATCTGATAAAGACGATCCTGTAAATTTAAAAATAGGTGTAAAAATTGTTTATGATAAAGAAAAAGTGAAAGAAGAATATAATGTAGAAGAATTAGAAGAAATAAGAAAAATATTATGGAATAAAGTAAAAGAAATAAATAGAACAATGCCAAAATATAAATATATGAAAGAAATGCTTTTAACAGAAGAGGAATTAATAAAAACAACTACTTTAAAAATAAAGAGATTTGAAGAAATAAAAAAAGTGTAGTTAAATAGCTACATAAAAAACATTTTATTTTACAAAAAATATTACAAGTAAAGAAAAAACAACAAAAATGTAACAAAAATGTAATGTAAAATGTCGAAAAACCTCTTGTAGTTTTAAGTAAAAAAATATATAATAAATATAGTATTTAATTAGATTGATACGAAGGAGGTAGTTTACAATGTCATTTTTTAACAAATCAGGCATAGTAAACGTGAAGATGGTGATCACGGAAGAAAAAATATTATCAAATATAGATAAAATTCAAAAATTAATTAATCCAAAAAGTAAAAAACAAATAGTTCAATTAGAGGATGATTCTTATTTTAAAGATTTAGTTGAATCAATTAAAACCTATCTTTTAGAATATCCAAAGAAAAATAACTTTCCAAATAGTGTTTATAAAGCAGCCTATGATTTAGTTGAATATGCAACAAATCAATTTGAAGAAAATACTAAAAAAATTGAAGAATTAATAAGACAAAGAGAAAAAAATATAAAATTAGCAAATGTATTAAGAGACGCAACAAAGGCTGTTAAAGGAAAAGCAAAGAATTGGAAAGAAATTGTTAAAAAGATAGAGAAAAAATATCCATCTGAAGTTGCTGAAAATTTAAATATAATTGGTAAAAGTAAGGATAAAACTACAGAAGAATATACTAATGCTGTAAAACTAATTGAAACTAAAATAAGTAATTTAGAATCAAATTTACATATTGAAATAGATATGGAGAGAATAGAAGATAGATCAAAGGCTCTAAGCTATATAGGAATAGAAATAGCTGAAGCTCTAAAATATATTCCTGCTCCAGTTGTTGAAATTGAAAAGTCAGTTGAAGAAAATACTATAAAAAATGAATCAACAAAAGTTGAAAATATAGAAGTAGATTCTGCTGATGAAATTGAAGAATCTATAATAGAGAATAATGAAGAAAAAGTTAATGAAGAAATGGAAACTTATATTGAGGAGACAAGATTTGAAACCAAACCTTCACTATGGCAAAGAATTAAAAATAGTAAATTTGTTAGAACAATTAGATATATAATGCAAATTAGAGTTGTTCTAGATTATCCAGCATTACCAGAGGGAAAAGAAGAGTAAAGTAAAAATATTTTATTTCAAAAAATTAGAATATTATAAAAAGTAAAATTAAGAAAATATATTGTCAAAATTGGTTATTGACAATATATTTTTTTTGAACTATAATGAACATATGAACAAATATTCACATATTATATAAAGGAGGTAAATATGGACGAATTAATAAATTGTGATGAAGAAGTATCAAACGTTGAAA
Source organism: uncultured Clostridia bacterium (assembly GCA_947594985.1). GTDB lineage: Bacteria > Bacillota > Clostridia > TANB77 > CAG-508 > Scatovivens. The sequence continues at coordinate 8,586 of CANQEK010000040.1, read as the reverse complement.
TTGTTAATCGTGTAAAGTTAAAATTATTACATGATGAAGAAATATTTGATTTAGCTGAATTATTTAAAGTTTTTGGTGACTCAACAAGAATGAAAATAATTAATGCATTAATGATAGAAGAATTATGTGTTTGTGAAATTGCAGAAATAACAAATTCCACTCCATCTGCAATTTCACATCAATTAAGAGTTCTAAAACAAGCAAAGCTTGTAAAATATAGAAAAGAAGGTAAATCAGTTTTTTACTCATTAGATGATGAACATGTTAAAGAAATATTTGAGAAAGGACGTGAACATATTGAAGAGATATGAGTTTATTTTAAAGAATTTAGATTGTGCAAATTGCGCAAATAAAATTCAAAATAAATTATCAGAAAATCCTAATTATAAAAATGTAATAGTTAATTTTAATACGTTAAAATTAACATTTGATTCTGAAATTGAGAATGTAAAACCAGAAATAGAAAAAATTATAGCAAAATTAGAACCAGAAGTTGAAGTATTAGATGTAAATAATTTTAAAAACAATAAAAGTTATTCAAAGGCTAATTTATATAGATTAATTTTTGGAATTATAATTATGATTTTTGCATTATATATTGAATTACCAGGATATTTGAATTTTATATTAACAATATTTGCATATATTATTTTACTTTTTAGAACTGCAAAAAATGCTATAAAGCTTTTACTAAAAAGAACTATTGATGAGAATTTTTTAGTTACAATTTCTTGTATAGGTGCTTATTTTATTGGACAACAAACAGAAGGATTAATGGTTATAATTTTATATGAGATTGGAAAACTACTTGAAGAAAAAGCTATTAACAATACTAGAAAATCAATATCTGAACTTATGAATATAAAGCCTGAATATGCTAATCTAAAACATGAAAATCATGAGCTTAAAGTAAATCCAGAAGAAGTAAATATTGGCGATATTATAGTAGTAAAACAAGGTGAAAAAATACCGATTGATGGTGTAATTGTTAATGGAGAAGCTTCTTTAAATACATCATCATTAACAGGTGAATCAAAACTGCAAGATGTGAAAATAAATGATACAGTTTTATCTGGAAGCATTAATGAGAAGGGTTTAATAGAAATAAAGACTATTAGAAAATATAAGGATAGCACTGTAAATAAAATAATTGAATTAGTAGAAAATGCTACAGATAAAAAAGCAAAAACAGAAACTTTTGTAAATAAAGCTTCTAGAATTTATACTCCAATAGTATTACTTTTAGCAATAATAGTTGTATTTTTATTACCTTTAATTTCAAGTATTACATATAAAGAAAGTATTTATAGAGCATTAATTTTTCTAGTAATTTCATGTCCTTGTGCTATAGTTATATCTGTTCCTTTAAGCTATTTTTCAGGAATAGGTAAAGCTTCAAAATTTGGAATTTTAATAAAAGGAAGTAATTATTTAGATAGTTTAAAAAATTTAAAAACAATAGTATTTGATAAAACAGGAACTCTTACAAAAGGTGAGTTTGGAGTTGAGAAAATAAAATCAATTAATAAATATTCAGATGATGAATTGCTAGAGTATGCAGCTTTAGGAGAAATTAATTCAAATCATCCAATTGCTATAGCAATATTAAAAGAATATAAGATGCGAAAGAACATAGCTGAAGAAAATGATAGAGAAACTATAAAAAATAGTGAGCAAGTTAATTTAAAATATCAAAATGAACAACTAAATAATATAATAATTGATAATAAAAAAATAACTCAATTTCAAGAAATAGCTGGAAAAGGATTATTATATAAAATAGATGATAAAACTATAAAAGTGGGAAATAATGAATTCGTAGATTTAAATAAACAAGAATATAAAAAAATGTGTAAAAATGAAATTGGAACAATAATTTTTGTAAAAATAGATGATGAAATTATTGGTTATATAGTGTTAAATGATTCTATAAAACCAGAAAGTAAAAATATTATTAGTAAATTGAAAAATCTTGGAATTAAAACAATGATGTTTACGGGTGATAATAAAGATATTGCTGAAAAAGTTGGTAATAAAATAGAAATAAATGAAATAAAATACGAAATGTTACCTACAGATAAATATAAAGAAATGGAAAAATTAATTAGTAGAAGATCTGAAAATGAAAGGATTGCGTTTGTTGGAGATGGAATAAATGATTCACCAGTGCTTGCTTTATCAGATATAGGTATTTCTATGGGAGGAATAGGAGCTAGTTCTGCTATAGAAGCATCTGATATTGTTATTATGACTGATGATTTAAATAAGATTGAAGAAGCAATAAATATATCCAAAGTTACTAATATGATAATAAAACAAAATCTAATTTTTGCTATGTCAATTAAGGTTTTAGTATTATTATTAAGTGTTATAGGGATAGCTCAAATGTGGATGGCTGTTTTTGCTGATGTAGGAGTAACATTATTAACTATATTAAATACAATTAGGATATTGAAAAAATAACATGTAAAGTTCTATAATGGGATTTGTAGTTATGTTTAATAATTTATACAATATTGGAAATATTGATTTTTATAGTAAAATAAAGTATAATCTATTTGAAAAAAATTTATAAAAAGGATAAAAAAATGAAAATAGTAATTTCTAAAAAAATATATAGAACTAAACGATGGCGTTGATTAATATAATTTTTAAAATGTAAAATTTATTCTGTGAGTAATAGAATAAAAATGAAAGGAGATATTAATTATGGAAAAGAAAATTATATTAAGTGGAATTCAAGCTACAGGAGATTTAACCTTAGGAAATTATTTAGGATCTATAAATAATTGGGTAAAAATGCAGGAAGAATATGATTGTTATTATATGATTGCAGATCTTCATACTTTAACAATTAGAAATAATCCAGAAATATTGAGAGAAAATACATTAAAACTTATTGCTTTATATGTTGCAGCTGGGTTAGATCCAGATAAAAATATTATCTTTATACAATCACATGTACCAGCTCATACTAGATTATCATGGATTCTAAATTGCTATACTTATATGGGTGAACTTAATAGGATGACACAATTTAAGGATAAATCATTAAAACATGCAGATAATATAAATAGTGGATTGTTTACATATCCAGTATTAATGGCTGCAGATATTTTAGTTTATAATGCAGATTTAGTGCCAGTTGGTGATGATCAAAAACAACATTTAGAAATTACTAGAGATATAGCAGAAAGATTTAATTCATTATATGGTGAAACATTTAAAATTCCAGAAGCATATATTGGAAAAGTTGGAGCTAGAATAATGGGACTTCAAAATCCTACTTCAAAAATGAGTAAAAGTGCTCAAGATCCAATGGATAAAATTCTTTTAACAGATTCAGAAGAAGATATTAGAAAAAAATTTAAAAAGGCAGTTACTGATTCTGAAAATTCAGTTAGATTTGATAAAGATAATAAACCAGGTGTAAGTAATTTAATGTCTATATATGGAATTTTGAAAAATAAAAATATGGAAGAAATAGAAAAAGAATTTGAAGGGCAAGGATATGGAGTATTTAAAGCAGCAGTTGCAGATGCAGTAGTAGAAAGATTACAACCAATACAAAAGAAATATAATGAACTTTTACAAAATCCTGAAAAACTAAAGGCTATTTATGAAAGAGGCGATAAAAAAGCAAATGAAAAAGCAAACTTATTATTAAAAGAAGTTTACAGAAAAGTAGGTTTAATAGTTGATTAATAAATATAAAATAATAATTTTAAGAAAATTAAGTTTATTAATTTATAATATTAAGAGTTATACAATAAGCTAGAATAGATTAGAAAAAAATGTTTATAGAAAGAGAAAAGAAATATGTTTGTGGATTATGCTAAAATAATAATTAAATCAGGTGATGGTGGAAATGGAGCCGCAACTTTTAGAAGAGAAAAATATGTTGCAGCAGGTGGACCAGATGGTGGAGATGGTGGAAAAGGCGGAGATGTCTACTTTGTTGTGGATCCAAATTCTAATACTCTAATTGATTTTAGATATACAAAAAAATTTAAAGCTCAAAATGGTGAAAACGGTAGTGGTGCACATAAATTTGGTAAAAGTGGAGAAGATTGTTATGTAAAAGTTCCTTTAGGAACAATAGTAAAAGATGCCGAAACAAATAAAGTTATAGTGGATTTATCAGAACCTGGGCAAAAAGAATTGATATTAAAAGGTGGTAGAGGTGGTAAAGGAAATTCTCATTTTGCAACTTCTACTAGACAAGCTCCAAGATTTGCTGTAGATGGAGAAAAAGGAAAAGAAAAAGAAATTATATTAGAATTAAAATTGCTAGCAGATGTAGGTTTAGTTGGATTTCCTAATGTTGGAAAATCTACAATTCTTTCTCGAGTAACAAAGGCAACTCCTAAAATTGCAGATTATCATTTTACAACAATAGATCCAAATTTAGGTGTTGTAAAAACAGAACATGGTGATAGTTTTGTTTTAGCTGATATACCTGGAATTATTGAAGGAGCAAGTGAAGGTGTTGGACTTGGAACACAGTTTTTACGCCATATTGAAAGAACAAGATTATTATTGCATGTTTTAGATGTAGCAGGAGTAGAAGGAAGAAATCCAGTTGATGATTTTAATAAAATAAATGAAGAATTAAAAAAATATAGTGAAAAATTAGCAAATAGAAAGCAAATAATAGTTGCAAACAAAATAGATAGTATGCAAGACGATACAAATTTTAAAGAGTTACAAAAAATAGCTAAGGAAAAAGATATAGAAATATTTAAAATTTCTGCAGTAACTGGAGAAGGATTAAATGAATTATTTAATCATGTTGCAGAAATTATAAAAACTTTACCTAAAGAAGAAATTGTAAATATAGAGGATAGAGTTGTTTATACTTTAGAAGATGAAGAGGAACAGTTTAATGTGGATGTTGTAGATGGAGAATTTATAGTTACAGGACCAGCAGTAGAAAGATTAATGGGTAGAGTAAATATAGGTGATAATGAATCATATAGTTATATGGAAAAAATGCTTAAGAAATTAGGAATAAATGATGAATTAAGACGTAAAGGTGTAAAAGAAGGAGATACAGTAAAAATATTAGAATGGGAATTTGAATGGTATGAGTAATATTATAAAAAGTAAAAAATCAAAATAAAACTTTTGTTTGACAAATCAAATGTTTTGTGATAATATTTTAATATCTTAATAAAAGTGAAATTTTTATAGTATAGGGAAAAGGGGTAATAAAATGAGAAAGAAAGATCCAGATAGTTTAAATAAAAGAGAAAAAGCAATATTAAAATTTATTGAAAAACAAATAAATTTAAATGGCTATCCACCATCTGTTAGAGAAATAGGAAAGGCTGTTGATTTAAAATCTACAGCAACTGTACATGGATATATATCATCTTTAGAGAAGAAAGGATATCTAAAAAAAGAGAGTCAAAAAGGAAGAACTTTAAAATTGCTAAAAGGTGGAGTAACTGAAGGTACACAATCAAGATTTGATAAAGATGCATATAGTAGTAAAGAAATGGTAGATGTGCCAGTTATAGGAAAAATTACAGCAGGAGAACCTATTCTAGCTGTTGAAAATATTACAGATACATTTCCTATTCCATTAGATTTTGTTGGTACAGGAGAAAGTTTTATGCTAATAGTTAGGGGAGAAAGTATGATTGAAGCTGGAATTTTGAATGGTGACTATATTTTAGTTAGAAAGCAGAATACAGCAAATAATGGAGAAATAGTAGTAGCATTAATAGGTGAAGAAGCTACTGTAAAAACATTTTACAAAGAAAAAGATCATATAAGATTACAACCTGAAAATTCTACAATGGATCCAATTATAGTTCCTACATGTGAAATTCTTGGAAAAGTTTCTGGAGTATTTAGAAAAATTTAAATAAAAATAAAAAAAAATTAGAGGATAAATTATAAATATAAAAATTTGTAAAGAAAAAAGATAAATGTAAACACAGAAAATTGTTTACATTTATCTTTTTTATATTAAATATTTTAATAATTATTATATTTTTCTTAAAAATATTATTTTAATTCAACAATTGTTACTCCCATTTCACCTTCACTAAAAGTTCCAATTCTATAAGATTTTACATGAGGGTGAGACTTTAAAAAGTTATGAATACCAGTTCTTAAATTACCAGTCCCTTTTCCATGAATAATACTAATACTAGTAAGACCTGCAAGATAAGCATTATCTAAATATTTATCAATTTCAAAACACGCCTCATCAACATTTTTTCCAATTACATTTATTTCAGAAGATACAGATTTTATCTCTAAAGGCTTTCTTGATGAATAATAGGAAGTATCTTTATTAGAAATAACATTGGTTTGATTTTTAGTTTGTTCTAAATCTTCAATTTTAAAAAACATTTTTCCAAGAGATAATTGAACTTGAATTTTATTATTTTTTGAAATAGATAAAATTATTCCTTCTTGGTTTAGTTTTCTTACGAAAACTTTCATACCTAAGTGTAAAGATGATAGGTCTAATTTATTAGTTGTTATACTAGTATCTTTAAAAGAACTAAGAGCTTTAATTTCATTATTTAATTTATTTCTTAATTTATTAGAATCTTTGATATTAGAAGTTTTTTCGAGTTCTTTAATAATATTATGAGCATCTTCTTTTGCTGAAATAAGGATGTCTCTTGCTTTCAATTTAGCTTCATCAATAATATCTTTTTGTTTATTTTTTAATTCTGAAAAATCAAATTCTAATGATTTTTTTAAATTTTCTATTTGTTCAGAATTTTGTATTATTTGTTGTTTTTCAATTTCTATAATTTTTTTATTTTCATAAATATTATTTAATAATTCTTCTATATTTATTTTATCTGATTCTATAAATTCTTTAGCTCTAGAAATTATTTCATCAGGTATTCCAAGTTTTTTACTAATAGAAAAAGCATTGCTAGTACCAGGTATACCCAATAAAAGTTTATAAGTAGGGGATAGAGTATCTAAATTAAATTCTACACTTGCATTCTCGAATCCTTCTGTTAATAAAGCAAAATGTTTAATTTCTGAATAATGAGTAGTAGATATAGTGAGAATGTTTTTTGAATTTAATTTTTCTAAAATACTTATAGCAAGACTAGATCCTTCAATAGGATCTGTTCCAGAACCTAACTCATCAATAAGCACAAAACTATTTTCAGTAGCTTCTTTTAGAATTGTTGCAATATTTGTAATATGTGAAGAGAATGTACTAAGTGAATCACTAATACTTTGGTCATCACCAATATCAGCGAAAATATTATCAGCAACATAAATACTACTTCCTTCGTTTGCTGTTATATGAAGACCGCTCATTGCCATAAGCATTAAAAGGCCAGCTGTTTTTAATGTAACAGTTTTTCCGCCAGTGTTTGGCCCTGTAATAACTAATATATTATAATTTTCTCCAATAGGAATATCATTTTTTATGGCTTGTTTTTTATTAATTAAAGGATGCCATGCTTGCTTTAAATTTATAATTTTTTTATCATTTATAATAGGTTCGCTTGCTTCAAGTGAATTAGAATATTTTGCTTTTGCAAAAATGAAATCAATAAAGCCAATTAGATTAATATCATTTTCTAAATCTAGAATTATATTAAAAAATAGGGAAGAAAGTTTTTGGAGAATTTTTTCAATTTCTATTTTTTCATCATTTTTTAGATTATTTAAATCATTATTTAAGTCAAATATAGATATTGGCTCAATAAAAACGGTTGCTCCACTTGCAGATGTATCATGTATAAATCCTTTGATTTCTTGACGATATTCATTTTTTACTGGTATAACAAATCTTCCAGAACGCAAAGTTATAACAGATTCTTGTAGATATTTAGAATGTAAAAAAGAATTTAGCTTTGATTTTATTTCTTGTTCTTTGTTTCTTATATTTTTACGAATAATACTTAATTGTGTTGAAGCATTATCTGATAATGTATTTTCATCTAATATTGCTGAATTTATAGAATGTTCAATTGATGGATTTATATATATATTCTCAAATAAATCTTTTAAATTTATGAATTTTGACATATCTATTTCTGTACTAAAGAAATAATTTTTTAAATTTGAAGAAATTCTTAAAATATTAACTAAATCTAGTAATTGTTTTATAGTTAGAAAAATATTGCTATTCAATTTTTTTAGATGTGGAGTTATATTTTCAATTTCAGTAATTGGGATAGAACCCTTTCTATATAAAAGAATAGATGCTTCTGTTGTTTGTTTTTGAGCTTTTTCAATTTCAGATTTTGAATGTAAAGGATGTAAATGCTCTATATGATATTTTCCAATATATGTATTAGCATATTCTTTTAAAATATTACAGATTTTATAGAATTCTAATTTTTCTAAAGTTTTTGTATTCATATATTTTCCTTTCACATGAATAATTTAAGACTTAAAAAATATTGAGATGAAACTGTTTGTATAAAGTTACACCACTATTATTTACTTTGAACTAAAATATAGAGTAGTAAGAAAATCCTTTAAAGTTCTTACTACTCTATATTTTATCTTTTGGTGGCTTCAAGTGGAATCGAACCACTGACACGGGGATTTTCAGTCCCCTGCTCTACCAACTGAGCTATGAAG
>CANQEK010000039.1 GCA_947594985.1 uncultured Clostridia bacterium | reverse complement strand
CAATAGCTCCTTTTTCTATTGCTTCACCTATGTACTCATGGCCATCAAAATCATATCCTTTAATAGCAATAAATAAAGAGTTAGGTACAACATTTTTCGAATTACACTCAACCTTTTTTATATCAATTTCTAAATCACCTTTTGACTTTATATTCTCAATACCATTTAAAACTTTTTTTAACTCCATTTTAATTTCTCCCATAAAATATTTTAAGTGACTCAAAATATTGTTCACTTTTAAGAAATCTCATTATATAAATTATAATTTATTATATAGTAAAAAAATATTTTTGTACAGTTTTATTTATTAATATAATTATTATAAAAAAAACTAAATATGCTATTTTAAGTTTACTATTTCCATATCTTCCCATCTTTTACGTATATTTTTGTTTTTTTATTATATATTATTTTTTATTTTTTTTCAACAATTTACTTACTACTTTAAATTTATATGTAAAATTCTTGTTTTACTTTTCTTTTGGTTCTATTTCTAAATAACTAATTACCTCATTTAAAATCTTTCCCGCTACTGGTGCTGCCACAGCACCTCCTTGGTGTCCTCCCTCTCCTGTTGGATTATATAAAGTAACTAAAATACAAATTTGTGGATCATCTGTTGGTGCAACACCAATAAAAGATGTTACATACTTTCCTGTATTAACTCCATCTTCAGAAGTACCTGTTTTACCACCAACATTATATCCTTGAACTCTAGCATTTTTTCCAGTTCCTTCTGATACAACTGATGTCATCATACTTAAAACTTTTTCAGCTGTTTCTTCAGAAATAACTTGATTTTTATAAACTGGTTCTATTATTTTTCTTTCATTAGTATTTGGATTAATTATTTCTTTTACAACTCTTGGTTTTACATATTTTCCTTTATTAGCAATTGTAGCTACCATTGTAATCATTTGAATAGGGGTAACTTCAAATCTTTGCCCAAAACTTATAGTAGCTAATTCTACCGGACCAACCTTTTCTTCTTTTAAAAAAATAGAATTTGCTTCACCTATAAGGTCTATTCCTGTTTTTTCTAAAAATCCAAATTTTCTTAGATATTCATAATATTTAGTAACTCCTAATTTTTGTCCTAAACCAATAAATACTGGATTACATGAATTCATTAAAGCCTCTCTTAAACTTTGTGAACCATGAGGTCTATAATATCTCCAACATTTTATTCTTCTCCCCGCAATTTCAATTCCTCCAGTACATACATAGCTTCCAGATTTATCTGTATCAGCTATTTTTTCTTCTAGTGCTGCTGAAGCTGTTACAAGTTTAAAAGTTGAACCAGGTTCATATGTATCTGCTATTGCTTTATTTCTCCACATTCCTTGAAGAAATGTGGATTTTTGAGAACTATCCAACTCACTCCATATACCTGCTAATTCTTCATTATTTATTTTATATGGATTATTTAAATCGTAAAATGGATATGTTGCCATTGCTAATATATCTCCATTTTTAGGATTCATTATTATCACATTTGCACCATCTGTACATACATTTTCTATACAAGCTTCTTCTATATATTTTTCAGCTATTGCCTGGATATTCATATCAATACTTAAAATTAGATTGTTACCTTGTTTTGATTCTTCATAAGCTTCACCTTCGTTTCCTATAATATTTCCTTTAGCATCTAACATTTTACTAATACTACCATTTTCTCCAGTAAGTACATCATTATATTTTGCTTCAATTCCATCCAATCCTTGATTATCACTTCCTACAAATCCTATTATATGTGAGGCTAAATTTGAATATGGATAAAATCTTTTTGTATCTTCATCTATATTAATCCCAGAAAATAAATTATTTTCCTCCATCCATCTTCTTAATTTGTCCGTTTGAGTTTTATCTATTCTTTTTATTATTGTTTCTATTGAACTATTTTTATTTACTTTTTTTAAAACTTTTTCATAATCTAATTCAAAAATATCAGATAGTGCTTTTGCAACTTTTTCTTTATTATCTTTAGAAATATTAACTGGATTAACAGTAACAGTTTCTACAGTACTACTTTGTGCTAAAATAATCTCTCCACTTGAATCAAAAATTGTACCTCGACTTGCTGTAATACTTCTACTAACATATTGTTGGTTTTCTGACTTTAATTTCCACTTCTCTCCTTCAATTAACTGTATTATTCCTACTTTAATACATAAAATAATCCAAATAATAGTAACTATAATAAGTATTAGAATTATTCTTTTCTTAGAATCTAAGTTACTTTTCTTCATTTTGTCCTCCTATAAGTAATGTTAATAAATTTTATTTAGCTTTTTTTAAAAAAGAACAATTAATTATTTATGATTTTATGTAATAAAAAATAGGAAACACTTTCCTATTATAAAAAAATAGATTTTCTACAATCAATTTATAGAAAATCTATTTTAAAAAAGATTTTTAATTTTTTCAATTAACATTTCAACGAAGCTTTGTTTTTCTTCTATAATAACTTCTTCTGTTCTAGGCTCAACATAATCTTTCTTTGAAAGACTAATATGCACAGTCTGTTTATTTGAACGTTTTTGCATTCCTAAAAGTTCTTTTGCATCTTTCTCTATATTATTTAAATTTATACTATTTTGAATATTTATTTCTAATTGATCGTTCTCTTTTTGTATTTCTGTTATACTTGTTTTTAATTTTTGTATTTGAGAAAAATTTTCACTAATTTGCGAATTTCTCAATATAATTAAAAATGTTATTCCAAAAAACAAGACACATTTAACAAATAAAGAAAGTTTTGTTTTTGATATTAATCTATTATTTGCTTTATTTTCTTCTTTCTTTTTATTTTTTACTTTATTTTCTTGCTTTATATTATTATAATTTTTTTGTTTTTTTACATTTGTATCTTTTTTGAAATTTTGTTTTTGATTATTTCTTTTAGGTTTGCTATAATCTGGTCTTATCTTCCTAGGACTAGTTTCATATTGATATGAATATTGCCTACTAGGCATATTTTTTTACCCTCCTTTCATTTTATTAATCATTATAGTATTATCATATTCTTTCAAAAATTCTTAATTTTGCACTTTTACTTCTTGGATTTTGCTTTATTTCCTCTTCTGATGGTAATATTGGCTTTTTTGTTAATATTTTTCCTTTTGAAACAGCTCCACAAATACAGTATGGTATACCTGGTGGACAAGTACATTTTCCGACAAGAATCTACAAAAGCGTTTTTTACAGCTCTATCTTCCAATGAATGAAATGTTATAACACATAGTCTTCCACCTGGTTTTAAAACATTAATAGATTCTATTATTGTATTATATAAAGGTCTTATTTCATTATTAACCTCTATTCTTATTGCTTGAAAAGTTCTTTTTGCTGGATGACCTTCGCCATTTCTTTTTGGTAATATTTCTTCTATAATTTTTACAAGTTCATCTGTAGTTTCAATTTTTGAATATTTTCTCGTTTCTACTATTTTTCGTGCAATTCGTCTAGAGAATCTCTCTTCCCCATATTCATAAATAATCCTTGCTAATTCATCTTCTTTATAATTATTTACAACATATTCTGCTGTTAATTCTTGAGTTTGATCCATTCTCATATCAAGAACACCATTTCCTATATAGCTAAACCCTCTATTTCTTTCATCCAATTGGTATGACGATACACCTAAATCTAACAATATTCCATCTACACTTACAATATTCAAATCTTCTAAAATATTTTTTATATTATCATGATTACCATGAATAAATTCGACATTTTCAAATTTTTTTAATCTTTCTTTAGCAACACAAATAGCTTCTTCATCTCTATCAATTCCTATAAGAAGCCCTTTTTTAGATATTCTATTTGCTATTTCTTTACTATGACCAGCTCCTCCAATTGTTCCATCAACATAAATTCCATCTGATTTTATGTTTAGTCCTTCTAAACATTCTTTTAACAGAACTGGTTTATGGTTAAATTCCAAATTGTTTTCCTTTCATAATAAAATTATAGTAAAATTAAAAATTTTACAAATTAGCATAAACAGTTGGTATTTCATACCAACTGTCTTGCTAAATTGTTACTTTTTTCTTTTGTAATTTTAATTTTCTTCTTTTGTTTATTAAAATCTTTTGTATAATATATTTTTACATTAGTAAATTTATATTTTCTCTTTCGTATTACAAAATTTCTTTTGTAATTTTTTTCTATTCTTTAGTTACCTAAAGGATTCATCTTTTGTATGCTTTTTCATTTGTAAATTTAAAATCTTTTGTATCTTATTGCTTTATCTTTTGCATCTATATAAACTTTAGCAAGTTATATACCAAGCATTTCCATTTTTTCTGCTATTTCATCAGCAGAAATGTCTTCATCACATTTTTGCCATTTTTGTTTGCTCCAAATTTCAATTCGTGAATCCATTCCTATTATTACTACTTCTTTAGTTAATTCAGCGAATTCTCTCAAATTACTTGAAATCAAGAATCTACCTTGTTTATCTATTTCACAATCAATGGCTCCAGCAAAGAAAAATCTTGAAAAAGCTCTAGCATCTTTATTAGATATTGGAAGAGATCTTAATTTTTGTTCAAATATTTTCCATTCTTCAATAGAAAACGCAAACAAACAACCATCTAAACCTTTTGTTATTATGAACTTTTCACCTATATCCTCTCTTAACTTAGCTGGCATTATTAATCTGCCTTTAGCATCAAGAGAGTGTTCATATTCACCAATTAACAAGGGTTACACTCCTTCCTTTTTCTACCACTTTATTCCACTTCTCTCCACTTCAATTAAATTTTAATATATAAAATTTTATTTTGCAAGTATTTTTTTATATTTTTTAATTTTTTTTTTATTTATAGTATGTTAAAATGTCAATATAATAAATATTAAAAAACATGAAAACATCTATAAATCAATATTTCTAGTTTAAATACGTATATATGAAAGGAAATAATTTTTATGTATAAAATACAGTTAGAAGGTCTTATTTTAAATTTTATAATATATATTATAATGCTTATTCCTATATTCCTAATTTTATTTAATAAAAAAATATATAAAAATAAAATTATTTTTCTTAAATATTTTATTTTTTCAATTATTATAGAACTACTATTATCTCTTATATTATATAAATCTTCATACAAAATTTTTTCTTTTTTTACTAATACTACTGGATTAATAAACTATGCAGTATATGCATCAAAAATATTATTTATCACTAGTAGTTTATATAGTATAAAATTTTTAATTCCTGCTTATTTATTTGTTTCTTATAAAAAAAATAACATTATAACCTCACATAAAAACTTTTTAATTTCACGTAAAAAAACAGCGATTCTGTTTTTATCAAAAATCGCTGTTAATATAATTTTTATTTTTATTGGTTATACTTTTTTTAGTAATAAAGGAATATTATTTTCTATTCCTTTTTGTGATACCATATACTATATAATATATATCATATTAATAATTTTCAATTAGTATATTCAAATTTGCATCTAATGCATCTGATGATATAAGTCCTGATTTTGCATTAAATACTTCATTGTCTTTATTTATAAATATCATTGAAGGTACTTCATTTACATTGTAACTTCTTGCAGCTGCTTTATAAAAATCATAATATATTTTTATTTTGTGTTCATCTTTTAGCGTAGAATCAACCTCTTCTGCAGTATTAATCATAATAAATTTAATCTTATCTTCAAAATTTTTATATACATCTTCTACTTTCTTTAATACTTTCATTGAATCTTCATTCTCTTTATTAAAAAATAATAGCATTACAGGCATATCTTTAAATTCTGATAATTGTGTTTCATTATCATTTTCATCATAAATTGTAATATCTGTGTAATTAACATTTTCTATATCTTTTGTTTGTGATTCAGCATATGGCAAATCTTCTTGAGATATATTTTCTTTTTTTGATAACTTCATTGCAAATATAAAAAAAATTAATGATATTATAAAAAATATAATTACACCTACTAAAATAACTGTATTTTTTTTCATTTTATCTCCTTTTATTAAACTTTTGTAATTTTAAATTTATAATAGGAATTATAGAAATAATTCCTATTATAAATTTATCTATCTTCCTTTATATTCTGGCTCAATATTTCTGTATAACATTTCTACATTATCAAAAGGCAATCTTGCAAATTCATATGGAGTTATTGCCCTTTTGTCTTTAAAAAAATGGGCAATTTTCTTTGGATCATATTTATCAAAATTATATTGAGAAAAAAATACTCTTTTTGGGGAATTTTCTGGTAAAGCTTCAAATGCTTTTTTATCTCTGTTAATTGCTTTTTGTATTTCTTCTTCTGGATTTAAACCTTCCTTATCAGCATTTCTATATCTATATCCTAACCAAAATGGGTATACTTTTGCCATTAAATTTGGATTCTCTTTTTCTGTTATTATATCTAAATAACTTTTTCCAGATAAATAGCTATATATTTCTTTATCCGTTAAAAATTTAATAAAACAATGAAACCTTTCTTTATCTTTTTTTGTCATACTAGTTTGATAAGGTAACATAGGTTGATGAACAGCTTGATGAGTTAGATTAGCAATTATCTTATATACATCTTTATCTCTTTTTCCAAAATAAAAATTTATATTTCCTTTTTCAGTTTGACTACATCTATAAGTATTAAAATTAGGATATACAATATAAGTTTTTACACTTGCATTATTTTCTGGTTTATACTCTCCTAGTATTGATTTAATATAGCTCATTACTTTACTTTCACATACATTCCAAGCACTTTCTATTGAATCTTTATATCCTTCTGTTGCTTCAATTATTCTTTGTATATCTGGTTCTTTTTTTAAATCATCAAAATCCTTAAAAAATTTATCCATATTTGATATTTCATCATGAGTCAATCCATTAAATTGCAATCTACTTTCCAATTTTTTAAAATTGTCTCCTTCTAATGAAAATATTGGTAATGATTCACTAAAAAAATCTGCTCCACCCTTTTTTATAAGTCTTTTATCTCTAAATACTTCTGGATGTCTTTTAATCAATTTTGGAATTGATGATGAAGAATTGATTATCCTCATCTTGTTATACATTTCTCTTTTTTTCAAATTTCCTTTTGCAGCTGTTGCATAATAAACTTCACCACTTAATATATTACACAACACTGCGTCCGCATCAACATCAAATTTCATATGCGAACTATTTAACATAATACTCCTCCTATATATGTAATTACATTTATAGCTTCTCTATTTACTTTTTTCTTAAGTATATAATAAAGGCATGAACTTTATATTTCCGTAAAGCTATACCTAACAATTATATTTTATCACACTTTTTTTGAAAAATAAAGGCTTTTTAAAAAAAAAAATACAATTTTGCTTAAATTTTTCATTTTTTATACATATTTTATACATAATTTTTATAAACATTTATAATTTTATATATTAACAAATATTAAACTTGCCATATATGAAAAATAACAACATACAAAACCTATACCATTCCATCTAGAAATTTTATTTTTTTGACCTATAAATGGAATAACGCCTAAAGCGATCATCCCTAATAAAAAAATGATTATATCTTTATTAAAAGAAATAGAATAATATATTGGTCTAATTACAGCTGTTATTCCAACAATTAAAACTATATTTAATATATTGGAACCAATAACATTACCTATTCCCATATCTATCTCATCTTTAATTACCGCAGTAACAGATGTTATCAGTTCAGGTAAGCTAGTACTAACTGCAACAATTGTTAAACTTATAATTTTTTCACTTATTCCCAAAATATTAGCAATATTTGATGCACTTTCCACTACAAAATCTCCACCAAATTTCAACGCTATAATTCCAATTATAATTCTTATAGAAGAATATAACATAGATACTTGATTAGAATTTGTATTTTCTTCATATAATACCTCATTGGATTTGTTTTTTACCATTTTTATATTATATATGATAAAACCAACAAAAAATATTAATAATATAATTCCCTCTAATTGAGTAATTACTTTTTCTTCTCCATTATTTGCAAAAATATACAAAAATCCTGTCATAAGTATTAAAGCTGGAATCTCTAATTGAACAGTTTCATCTTTAAATCTAAGTGGCTTTATAGCTGCACATACTCCTAAAATAAAAAATAAATTTGAAATATTACTACCTATAACATTTCCTATCGCCATGTCTGAATAATTTTTTAGAGCTGATGTTAAGCTAACTATTAATTCAGGAAGAGATGTTCCTATAGAAACTATAGTTAATCCTATTATTATTTCTGGGATATGAAATTTCTTAGCAATCTGACTAGAACCATCTACTAAAAAATCTGCTCCTTTTACTAATAGAAAAAAGCCAAAAATTATAAAAAATATATAATAAAACATTAAACAACCTCCATTTTTATTTATATGAAATATATTTAAAATTATTCGAAAACAGTTTTATTATATGAAAATTATAATTTGTTATTTTTATATAACAATATTGTTATTATTATATAATTTATATTTTTTTAATAATTACATATCATAACTTTAAGAACAACAAATTTTATTAATTTACAAAAAATAAAACTATACCAAATTATTTGTATAATTTTATAATACAACAAAAAAGAATACTACTTAATTTGACTTTTTAAATAAAAAAAATATATAATACCTTTATTAAACGAAAGGAATAATAAAAAATGAACTACTATATTTTTATAAGGCCATTAATTGGCGCTGGAATCGGATATATTACAAATTGGATAGCTGTTAAAATGTTATTTAGGCCATTAAAACCAATTAAAATAGGTAATTTTAAGATTCCTTTTACTCCAGGAATAATACCTAAAAATAAAGAAAGACTAGCTGAAAGTATTGGTGATACAATAAGTAATGATTTATTAGGCCAAGATGATTTAAAAAAAGCCTTATTATCAAATGATATCAAAGATAAAATAAAAAATAATATAGAATTATTTACCATTTCTTTACAAAATAATGATTCTACTATAGAAGATTTATTAAACTCATATATAGGATTAGATAATTACGAACCAATTATAGAAAAAATAAAAGGTAGCTTAACTAGTAGCATTCATAAAACAATAATAGAAGCTAATTTAGGAAATATAGTTGCTGAACAAATTGAAATTACAGCTAAAGAAAAATTAAAAGGATCTGTATTAGGAATTTTGGGTGGAAATTCTATAGTTTCATCTATAACTTCAAATATAAGTGTTAAATTAAATCAGTATATAAAAAATGAAGGACAAGCTTTAATATCACAAATGGTAGAAAAAGAAATAAATACTTATACATCAAAACAAATTAAAACTATATTTTCAAATATTAATAATTCAACTCTAACATCTATAATTATAAACATTTATGAAGAAATTATTTTAAATAAAATATCTAACTTTTTAGAAATAATTGATATTTCTAAAATTATAAAAGATAAAATTAACTCTATGGATGTATTAGAATTGGAAAAACTAATCCTTATTATTATGAAAAAGGAATTAAATGCTTTAGTAAATTTAGGTGCTATAATTGGTTTCTTACTTGGATTACTTAATTTATTATTCTAAAATATTATATATGTTTTTATAACTCCTATTTTTCATCTTCTAGCCTATCCCATAGCATACCTTTTTTTAGTGAATTACTATCTCCACCTAAAACATCTACTATTTTATAAGCAAATAATAATGATGTTGCTGGTCCTCTACTAGTTATTAAGTTTCCATCAACAACAACTAACTCATCCACATAATTAGATTTTTTAAGAAGATTTTCAAACTCATCACCTGGATATGAAGTTATATATCTATCTTCTTCTATTCCTGCAGCTGTTAGAACCATAGCTGGTGATGCACATATAGCTGCAATAAATTTATCTTGTAACTTATCAAATTTTCTTATTGTTTCTATCACCTTTAAATTTTTAGATAAGTTTTCTGCTCCTAACAAGCCTCCTGGAAATACTAACATATCATAATTGTCAATATCGTCATTTATTAACTTGTCAGCTTCAACTACAATATTATGTGCTCCTACTACCTTTTCTTTATCTATACTTATTAAATCACAATTAATTTTGGCTCTCCTCAAAACATCAACTACAGTCAATGCCTCAATTTCTTCAAATCCTTCTGCCAACAAAACTGCTACATTTTTCATAATATTTCATCTCCTCTTTTAATTTTACTTTATAATATTTTCTTTTTTATTACTTTTAATCTAGCAAATTCTTCCCTTTCTCTTTCAGCAAGTTCATCTTCTATTCTCTCTAAATTTTGTTTGTTTTCTGGTATAATAATATTTTGAAGTGCATTTGCTCTTTTTCTTACTTTTTCAATGTTTTTTCTTAACCTATTAATAGTATTTTCTAAAATTGCAAGTTCTATAAGTTTCTCTTGAATTTGATTAAATTTTAGAATTGTTTCATCAACAGTATTAGTAGTATTATAAAAACCATAATTTCTTTTTACAATTTCTTGCTTATGAACAGCTGAAGGTATCTCTATTCCCATAATAGTAATGTTTTTAATATCTATATAATCATCAATTTTTACACCATTTGCTATATTACTTAAATTATCAATTCCTATATCAATATTAGCATTCCTTACTAATACTTTTCCATATTCCATCATTAGAATAATTTCTTCTCTTAACTCTTTTCTTTTGCCTATATATTTTTCTAGTTCTTTTGTTAAAATAAGTTTTTTTCTTTCTAATAAATCATGTCCTTGTTGTGTAATTTTTAAAGAAGCTTGAAGTTTCATTAAATTACTCTTTGTTGGTAAATAATTACTATTCACTTATTTTTTATCTCCTCTAAAATAATTTATTTAATATTTACATTTTATCCAATTCTTCTTTTGGTAATATACTTAATAGTTCTAGGGCTAAATCTAAAGTGTCACTTATTGTTCTGTTTTCAAATCTATTTTGATTAATAAAACGATTTTCAAAAGCTTCGCCAAACTCAAGATATTTTTTATCAACTTCAGACAAATCAGACTCACCTAAAACTTTCGCTAAAGCTCTAACATCTTGAACTCTAGAATATGAAGAAAATAATTGATCTGAAATTTTTCTATGATCTTCTCTTGTATATTCTTTTCCTATTCCATCTTTCATTAACCTAGATAAAGAATCTAATATATTTATTGGTGGAGTCACACCTTTTTGATAAAGTTCTCTTGACAAAACTATTTGACCTTCTGTTATATATCCAGTTAAATCTGGTATAGGGTGTGATATGTCATCATTTGGCATTGTAAGTATTGGAATCTGCGTTATTGATCCTTTTTTATCTTTTAACATTCCTGCTCTTTCATAAATACTAGCAAGCTCACTATACAAATATCCAGGATATCCCTTTCTACTAGGAATTTCTCCTTTTAATGTAGAAACTTCTCTTAAAGCTTCTGCATAAGCTGTCATATCTGTTAATATTACCAATACTTGCATATCTAAATCAAATGCTAAATATTCAGCACATGTTAATGCAACCTTTGGAGTTAATATTCTTTCAATAGATGGATCATTAGATAAATTTTGAAATGTAACTACTTTTGACAAAACACCATTTTCTTGAAAACTCTTTTTAAAAAATTCTGCTGTTTCATATTCGGCACCCATAAGCCCAAAAACAATTGCAAAATTTTCATCGTCCTTTATATTGGCTTGTCTTATTATTTGTTCTGTTAAATCATTATGATTAATTCCACTTCCTGAAAAAATAGGTAACTTTTGTCCTCTTATTAATGTCATTAAACCATCTATTGCAGATATTCCTGTTTCAATATAATTTCTTGGATATTTTCTAGAAATTGGATTCATTGGAACGCCATTTATATCTCTTTCTATATAATTAGTTATTTGACCCAGTCCATCAATTGGTTCACCAATTCCATTAAATATTCTTCCTAAAACATCTTTTGAAAGTTTTATTTGCAATGGTTTTCCATTTAATTCTGTTCGTACACCATCAATATTGATTCCATCAGTACCTTCATAAACTTGTATAACAGTAATATCCTTATTTAATATAATTACATTGCCTATTCTTTTTTCGCCAGATTTTAAAATAAGCTCTACTTGTTCATTATAAGAAATTTCATTTGGAGTTTTTAAATATACTAGTGGACCATTTATATTTTCTAAACCTAAATATTGTGTTTTCATATAATATATGATGCACTTTTTCAATATTTTCAAGTATTAATATTTGTTAATTATTGTAAGTGAATCAATTCTCCTTTCTCCTGATTTTAAGTATGTTCCTTATATTCTTCTAAGATACTCTTTAATATATATACTACCTTTTTATCAAAATTATCAAATTCTGTTAAATTATCATTTCCCACATTAAATTTCAATTTAATATATTCTTCAAAAATTCCTGTTTCTTTTATTCTGGATATCGGAATTCCCTTTTCAATAAGTTTTAAAGTTAAATCGTACATTTTTAAATTAGAATCCATCATTTTGTACTGTTTTTCTATTGGAACATAAGTATCTATCTCATTCATTGCACTTTGTTGTAAAAATCCTAATCTAATAGTTCTACATATTTCTAGAACCAGTTTTTTACTATCTGAAAGAACATCTTGTCCTACTACTTTTGCTATTTCTTGAAGTTCATTTTCCTCTTGAAGTAGCTTCACAATTTTTAATCTACAATTTGTGAAATTTTCATTTATATTTTCTTTATACCAATTTTGTAATCTATCTACATATTCACTATAACTAATTTTCCAATTTACTGCTGGATAATGTCTTGAATATGCAAGATCTCTATCTAAACCCCAAAATACATGTACATATCTTTTTGTGTTTTGGGTTACTGGTTCTGAAAAATCAGAACCTTGTGGAGATACAGCTCCAATCATAGTAACTGATCCTATTTTATCATTAAAGCTTTTGGTCACACCAGCTCTTCCATAAACTCCAGATAATCTTGATGGTAAATATGATGGGTATCCTTCTTCTGCTGGCATTTCCTCCAAACGTCCTGATATTTCTCTTAATGCTTCAGCCCATCTTGAAGTAGAATCAGCCATTATTGCAACATTATATCCCACATCTCTATAATAT
>CANQEK010000038.1 GCA_947594985.1 uncultured Clostridia bacterium | reverse complement strand
TTATACTATAATAGTATATTAGTGTTTATAATGGAGGAAAAATGAATAATAGTAATGAAAAGTTAATTTATGATGAGATTATATGTGATGAGGGAAAAGATATTGATGAAATTATTGAAGAATTTAAAATAAATCCTGCAGATGAAGAAAATATTCCTGATGCCTTATTTAAAAGGGATATAGTAAATTATAATGGTAAAGAAATGGTAGTTATACCAAATGGAATAGTAGAAAATGATTCTGCTTGTTATATAGAATGTGCAGTAAGAACTATTAATGATTTTATTTCAATAACTATGAGAGACTTATTAAACGAGGAAATAGAGAGTAATATCGTAATTTTGGCACCAGATTATATAAGAGAGAAAGTAAGAGAGAAAAAATTTGTTAAAGATTTGAGTGATATCTTGGATATTACCCAAATTGCAGATAGTTTTGAAGTAAATTCAAAAGATTTTGAAAAAGAAAGAGAAAAATTATTTAATTTTTTATTAATGATAAAAAGTGATAAAAATAAACAAATTGTTGATAAAGGTATTTCGTTATTTTATTCAAACATAATGGACAGAGTATCACAAGATATAGTTGAATTTGGTGATAAGCCTTATAAGATTAGAAGAGGTAATGATAAAAAATATAAATTAAATGAATTTATGTCAAAGCTATTAAATAGTAAACTTATAGATTACAATTTTTTAGTTGAAGAAGGAATTATTTCAAATTTAACTCGTTATGAATTAGAAACTCTTTTTAAAGATAAGTTATCAGAGGAAGAATTTGTAAATGCTTTAATAATAAGTAATAATATAGAATCAAAGGAGGACTTATTAAAGCAGTTTATTTCAGAGGGTAAAATTAAAGATTTTATGAGATATGCTAATTCAGAAGAAGTAGCAAAGGCATTAATTTCTGGAAAAATAGATAGCAAAGTAGCTATAAAAAAATTGGGAAAATCAGATATTAAAGAATTTGATTCCGAGTTATTAGAAGAATTATTAACAGTTAATAATTATCCTAAAAATAGAAGTTTCATACAATTTGTAAAAAATGATACTAATGTTCAAAGATTTATTGATAAAGATTTTTTACTATCATTAGATAGAGAAAAATTTTTGAGGCTTATTTTTTCAAATAAAATAAAATATAAAAATCCGTTAAAATCTTCTGATTATATTAGTTGTTATGGAAAATTAAATTCTAATGATATTATTAATTTAAGTGATAATGGTTTAGTTAATTCTGAAGATGTAATTAAAATGATAAGATTTTCCTCAATTAAAGTACAAGATGAGAATGAATATAATTCAATGATTTCAAATTTAATTAATTATTATACTGTTGATAGATTAGAAAAAATTTTAAAAGAAGGAAGAGACACTGCTAGATTTTCTGAAGATTTTAATTTATTTTTAGATGAAAATTTAACAGAAGATCAAAAAAAGGAATATTTTAAAACATTAACAGATTCTTTAAAGAAAAAAGAAAATGGAGATGATATTTTAATAACTTTAATAAAAAAAGGTATTAATATATCTGGAAATTTAGATTATGAGATAAAATTAGAATCATTAAGGAATATGTATTTAAACGAGGAAATTTCTGAAGAAGATTTATTAAATTTATATAATAAAAAGTTTATAGGTATGGAGGAGTTAAATGACTTTTTTACAAAAGATGAAATAATACAAAGAGTTCAAAATCATGAAATAAATAATAAATTTCTATTATTTTTAAATGATAGAGAAACAATAATAAAAAATGAATTAAATGCTGAAAGAATGGATATATCTCAAGCGTTAGATTTATATTTTGATGAAAATGGGTTAAAAATAGATGAATTAAATCAAGTATTAAAGGGACGTGATTTTCTGAACGAAAACATAATAGAAATTATTCCAGATACAATTTCAACTCAAAAAATAAAAGAATTATTTATGAATTATTATATATCTCATGATGACTTGAGTTACTTAGTTGAAAGAGGTTTGATTACAAAAGAGGATGCAGATGAATTTGCTAAAGAATTAGCAAATAATGAAGAATATGAGAAACTATTTAAAAATGAAGATGGAATGGTTGTTTTAACAAGTGAAACTGAAAGTGATTATAAAAATAAAGGCTATAAAAAAATTAGAAATCATAAGACAAAAAAATTTAAAATAGATCCTGATTTACAAGAGGAATTTTTAGATAATATAGGTTTTGATAAAAGAAGATTATATTTTACAGGAAATAAAAATTCATTAGATGGTTATACAATATATCCATCAAAAGAATTGGAAATAATGATATTTTTAAATAAACAGAAACCACAAAATGCTACATATGTAATGTCTTTACAACAAGGATTGTTTTTCTTAAATAAAATTAAAAAAACAAATAATTCACAAGAAAGTGAGTATATTGAATCTGAAGCAACAAAGAAACTTTTGAGAGAAACAGAACATGTTAAAGTAAAAAATTCTTGTAGAGGATGGGGAAAAAACGTTATTGACGCTTTAAGAAGTTTAAGTCCAGAATTAAGAGAAAGATTTAAAAATGATGAATATAATAAAAAAATTAATGATATAATTGAGAAGATTAAAGAAGATTATGATTTAAGAAAGGAATAATTAAATATTAATATGAATTATTATTTATTTAATAAGGAAAAAACATTACAGGTAATAGATAAAATAAAAAATGAACTTAATAAAAATCAAAAGAATTTAAATGAAGCTTTTCAATTAGATTATGCTGAATGGGATTATAGTATAGAGTTTGAAAAAATTATAGATATTATAGATTCATTTAGTAATAAGGAATATTTACCTTTTTTTTCAAATCAACATATTATTGATGGTATTGGTAAAATAATTTTAATATGTAATCAGAACCCATATTTAATTTTGAACTTTATATTATCAGCAATTTTTACAAATAATAAGGTTACAGTTCAACTAGAAAGAAAAATGTTAGCAACAAATAAAGCTATAATTGAAACTATTAAGAAATGTATAAAAAATCTAAAACTTGATTTAGATACTGTAGAGTATATAGAATCAAATAGTAGAGATGATGTTATAGACAAACAAGATGATTATGATTTGCTTTATTATTTTGGAAATAAAGTTGAATATTTATCATTTATAAAAAGACTACATATAGATAGTAAATATGAAAATTTCGGTGAAGTATATGTATATATAGATTCTAAAGATTTCAAGGATGAGTTTATTAATATTGATAAATATTGTTACTTAAATGAAATGAAAGCTAAGTATTTTAAAAATGACATAAAAGAAGCTATAAAACAGATAAATGAAAAAAATAATATTAATAAATTTTCTGTAATATTTACCAAGAATAGTGATAATGCTTATGAATTTATAAAAAATGTTAAAACCGAAAATGTTTATGTTAATGTAAATCCATGTCAAGATTTTAAGTATGAAACTAATTTAAATAATCTTGTGTATAATAAGAAAATAAAAAAGTAGTTTTATTAATGAAAATATTATAATTAATTTATATTATAAACTTATGAGTTATTTAAATATAAGTAATTCATAAGTTTTTTTTATATAATAGGAAAGAGATACTTTCCCATTATATAAAATACGATATCTCAGTTATTAAGAGATTTTAAATTCTTTGTTTTTGTTTATTTAAGTATTGCATGTGGTAATATTTATATGATATATTTTTTTTTGTTTTTATTTGAATACATTTTTTAGCTACTATATGAGTAAGAATATATAATCATTTTTAATGACTTTATTTAATATTATTTTTAAAGTAGATTAACAATTTCTGAAATCAATAGTTTTGAAGTTATTTTATCAGGCCAATTAATATATTGATTTCCTAAGTTTAAACGATTTAAGTGAGTATTCATAATATTTATAGAACGTATTATAGACCACTTTACATTTTCTTGACTTGCTTTATATTTATTCGCAACATAAGGAAAAACTTTATGTTCTAAATTTTCAAAAATATAGTTATCTTTATTAATATATGAGTAAATAATTGCTTCTATTAAATATTTTGTTCCTATTAACTTAAAGTCAAAATTAAATCTACTTAATATTTTTAGAGTTTTTATTCGGATTGCTCTTTCATTCACATTAGAAATAAAGTGTTTTACTTTTTTAGTAATATAAGATATAGATGAATTATATGGTATATATAAATTGTATTTTGAGTTTTTATATTTTAAGTTAGGGTCACAAAGTATAATTTTATATTTTATGTTGTTTGTTAAGTTGTGAATGTTTACAGTGTGAAGCTCTTCGTATGGTATAATAATTATATTGGTTTGAGAATTATTATTATATAGAGCTGAAAGCTCAACTTCTGTAGTGGCTATTCCAGATAATAATATATTATTAAAGTTATTAAAAATAATGTTACAAAAATTTTTTACAATTTCTAAATTGTTATTATAGATTAATATTTTATTCATTTTTTTTACCCTCCTATTAATAAAACAATTTAGAGTTACAAAAAGTGACAAAATTTTTAAAAAAAATTTTAAAATTAAGAAAAGGAGATTAATAAAGTAATTATTATTTGTAGAAAATATGAGCGATAATTTTAATTCTAAAGATTTAATTGATAAGTATTCAAATATGATTTATAATATTGCAAAAAGATATTTAGTTAATGAAGATGATGCACAGGATATTGTTCAAGAAGTTCTTACAAAATATGTGCATTATATAAAGAATGGTAAAAGTTTTAATGATGAGGAACATAAGAAATGTTGGATTATTAGAGTAACAATGAATTTTTGTTGTAATGAAGTTAATTCAGCAAGAAAAAAGAAGAATGTTTCTTTAAGAGAAGATATAAGTGTAGTTAATACAACAAGTTTTGAAAATGCATTAGATGAAGCTATATGTAATTTAGAAGATAAATATAAGTCTGTTTTTAATTTATTTTATATAAATGACTTAAAAATTAAAGAGATAGCAAAAATACTTAACATAACTGAATCTAACGTAAAAACAAGACTAAAGAGGACTAGAGAATTTTTAAAAGATTTTTTGAAAAGGGGTGAAGAAATCTAATGGATAATAATAGTAATAATTTTTCAGAAAATACATCTAATACAACTGAAAATAAAGAGAATGTTAATAAAAAAATAGATGAAAATAACGATATAGATGATTTTGATAAAAACTTTGATCAAGCAATACAGAATATAAAAGCCAGAGTTAATGAAAATAAGTTGAGTGAAGATTTTAAAGAAAAATTACAAGAAAAATTAGATTTTGAATATAGTAAACCTAATGAAAAGATAACAGATAGATTACGTATTCCTTTTAAAAATTTAGCTGCTTGTCTAGCGTGTTTTGTCCTAATTTTTTCAACTTGTTTTGCATTTGCAGATGAAATTGAATCATTCGTATCAAATATATTTTCAAATACTGATAAGATTTATGAACAAGCAATTAAAAATGGAAATTATCATGAAATAAATATGGATTATGTAAAAAATAATGGTGTTTCTATTAAGGTAGATTATGTTGTAGAAGAACAAGATAATTTATATATTGCTTTTAATATAGTAACAGAAGAGGAATATGCTAAGCTTTATTTAGATGAGACTATAATAAAAGCAAAAAATAGAAATAATAATGAAAATGAATATACGAATTCAGAAGCTGTGCAAAAAAGTAAAAGAATTTCAAAATATAATTATATTATAATATATAAATTTAAAATTGCTAAGTTTAACACGGATGTTGTAGGTTTAGATGTGAAGGCAAATAAAATAAGAGTAAAAACTAGTAATAATATTTTTAAGTTAATAAATAGTGAATGTAAATTCTTTATAGCAATATAACTTATAGAGTTGTTTGAAATTATTAGTTAAATATATTAACTATGTTTAAGTTTATAGTATAAAATATAATAAGCCAGCACCATAAGATAAAGGTGCTGGCTAAGTTAGCTTTTTAAGCTATAAAACCGCATATTTTAACGGTTGTAAATGTCAGAATGCCAATTCTTTTTAATGGTTTGCATTTATGGTTCTTATGCCCATGAGTAATACACAATGTTTACATACATATTATTCATAGAAGTATTTGTTATTTTAAACAAATACATTGCAGAAGTGTCTATATCAATCCAATCAACCTTATGGGGCTGATTATCAAGAGGGACGTTTATACCAGCAATTGCTGTAGTTGAACCGTACATTAATGAAACATTAATAGTTTCGTTACTTGTAGCACCACTAGGGTATCTAGCTGTAACCTCATATGCAAAATACCGATCTGGTATATTGAAATGTAATGTATACAATACGGTACCAGCTTCGACTGTGTGGCTTTCTTGATTCCACATTGCTGGCATTGCATCAGGTGTAGGAACAGCGTTTATGCTTTCACCAGGATTTAACTCGATTTCTATACTGTGCCGTGTAGGTTCGGGCGTAGTAGCAAAAGCGGTCGCCGAGATACAAACTGTTGTGAAAACAAGACTTAGTAACAATGCAAAAATTCGTTTAATCATTAAAAAAAACCTCCGTTAATAATATTTTTTTGGCATTCTGCACGTTGTGTCCCTTCTAAGAATCATAGTAGAGAATTTCTTAGATAGGAACAAAAGATAAAATTTGTCAAAAACAAACTTTACTCATTTAAAATATAATATTTTTTGTCGAAAAATGTCTATTAAAATAGCGAAAAGTAGTTAAAAGTTAAAAAATGATTTTATAAAAAGATAAAAAATTTTTTTCAAAAATCGTTAAATTTTGTAGTCTTTTAGAAAAAGTTGTAGAAAAAAATCGTCACTTTTCATCACTTTTTGACACAAAACGATTTTTATATGTTATTCTAAGGATACTTCTCATATCAATAAGAAAAGTAAAAAAAAGAAATTTTTTTAAAAGTAGAATATAAAAAATATTCAAAATAGGTCGAATTTTGTATGATAAATTATGTTGAAAAAACGTAATTTATATTCTATTATAAAGAAAGTTTCGAAAAATTTTAAGAAAAGGAGTACTAATGATGAGAGTGCAAAAAAATTTTTATAATCTAAATCATGAAATTGAATTATTTAAGGAGTCAATTAATCGTAAAGATATTTTAAACTTTATAATTATATTTTTGATATTACTGGTCTCTAATATTGCATTAATAGATATTATAAATACATATAATGTGATAAATTTTAGAATTGTAATGTATGACATTATTATTTCTGTGAGTGTTTTGCTAGTATCAATTTTTTCACTTTTAAATAAAAGAGAAATTATAAAATTAAATAAAAAGATAGATATTTTAGAGGAAATAAATAAGAATTTAACAGAAGTTGCAGATAAAATGAGATGTTTTAAGCATGATTTTCGTAATATTCTTCAAGCTTTAGATGGATATATTTTCTTACAAGATATTCATGCATTACAAGTTTATTTTAGTGCTTTATTAAAAGAATGTAATTATGCTAATACAGTAGAATTTCTAAATAATAAAATAATAGAGAATCCAGCAATATATGGCATTTTAGTAAATAAGTATAAAATAGCAGAGGAAAATGATATAGAAATGAACATTGATATAATAGATGGTTTAAGTAGGTTAGATGAAAAATCATATATCGTATCAAGAATGGTAGGAATATTACTTGATAATGCTTTAGAAGCAACAAAAGATTGTGAAAAGAAAGTAATAAATGTACAATTTTTAAAACAAGAAGATACAAAAAGAAAAATAATAATTGAAAATACATATAGCAATAAAGATGTTGATACTACTAAAATTTTTAATAAAAATTATACAACAAAATCAGGTAGTGGTAACTCAGGTTTAGGATTGTGGAAAATAAAAAATATTTTAAATAAGGATTCAAATTTCAAATTATTAACAACAAAAGATGAAACAATGTTTAGGCAACAATTGGAAATCAATATTAATTAAATGTTTATGTGATGGAATAATTAAAAATAAGAGATTTAAGATTATAAAATAAAAATGAAAATTAGTAAATTAGTTGTTAAAATAACCTTTAGTTTTCTAAAGGTTATTAACATATATATTTAATAATAATTAATACTGAAATTTTTTAAAAACATTTTACTATTTTTTAAGAAACTTTTGCTTTTTTTTAAAATTAATAAAATGAAATAAATTATTTAAAAGAAAAGTAAATAAATATTTAAAAAGTATTGCAAAGTATGGAAAATGCTGGTATAATAGAACTGTTGTAAAAAACACACATAGATAGAGTTTTAAATTGTGCTATTGATAAATCAACAATAGTTGTTTAAAATGTGGAAATCTATGGAGGAAAAACAAAAATAAGGAGGAATAAAAAATGGCAGTAGTTGCAATGAAACAATTACTTGAAGCAGGTGTTCATTTTGGACATCAAACAAGAAGATGGGATCCAAAGATGGCTGAATATATTTTTCAAGCTAGAAATGGTATCCATATTATCGATTTACAAAAAACATCAAAAAAATTAGATGAGGCTTACAAATTTGTTAAGGAACAATCAGAAGAAGGAAAAACAATATTATTTGTAGGAACAAAAAAACAAGCTCAAGAGTGCATAAAAGAAGCAGCTCAAAGATGTAATATGTACTATATAGACCAAAGATGGTTAGGTGGTATGCTTACAAATTTTAATACAATTCAAGGAAGAGTTGAAAGATTAAAAAAATTAGAAGTAATGTCACAAGATGGAACATTTGATGTGTTACCTAAAAAAGAAGTTATTGGTTTAAAAAATGAAATGGAAAAACTAGAAAAAAATCTTGGTGGAATTAAAGAAATGAAAGAAATGCCAGGAGTTATGTTTGTAGTTGATCCTAAAAAAGAAAGAATTGCTATATTAGAAGCAAAAAAATTAGGAATACCTGTAGTAGGACTAGTTGATACAAATTGTAATCCAGAAGATGTAGATTATGCTATACCTGGAAATGATGATGCTATAAGAGCTGTAAAATTAATAGCAGATGTTATAGCTAATGCTGTTATTGAAGGTAGACAAGGTGAAGATGCTGAAATAACTCAAGAGGATGTTGAGACAGAAGAAGCTACAGATATAGAAGAAGTAGCAGCAAATGAAGAAAGTGCTACTGAAACAGATTCAGAATCAGAAGAATAGTTTTATAAAAAATAAAACGTATTTGCTATTAGTTTAAAATTAATTTTATAAAAAACAATATATTAAGATTGTTCATATATAGATAGGAGGTAACAAAATGATTAGTGCAGAATTAGTAAAAGAATTAAGAGAAAAAACTGGTGCAGGAATGATGGATTGCAAAAAAGTTTTAACAGAAACTGATGGAGATATGGAAAAAGCAGCAGAATTATTAAGAGAAAGAGGAATAGCAAAAGCAGCTAAAAAGTCTGGAAGAATTGCTGCAGAAGGATTAGTAGCTTCATATATTTCAGAAGATAAAAAAGTAGGAAGTATAGTAGAAGTAAATGCTGAAACAGACTTCGTTGCTAAAAATACTGAATTTAAAGAATTTGTAAATGATGTAGCTGAAATAGTTGCTAAAACTAATCCATCAAGCTTAGAAGCTTTATTAGAAACTTCATATAAAGATCTTGGAAAAACAGTAAAAGAAGTTTTAACAGAAAAAATTGCTACAATTGGTGAGAATATGTCAATTAGAAGATTTGAGAGATTTGAATCTAAAGGTCTAATAGAAAGTTACATTCATGGTGATGGAAAAATAGCTGTATTAGTAGATTTTGAAAAAGGTGAGCAAGTTCTTGCAAAAGATGTTTGTATGCAAATAGCTGCTGCAAGACCAGAATATTTAAATAGAGAAGCTGTTCCAGAAGATAGAGTAAAAAAAGAAATGGAAATCTTAAAGGCTCAAGCTATGAATGAAGGAAAACCAGCTGAAATTGCTGAGAAAATGGTTGCAGGAAGAATTGGAAAATTCTATTCAGAAATATGCTTATTAGATCAAGAATTTGTTAAAGATCCAAGTGTTAAAGTTGGTGATTTAATTAAAAATAAAGGCGCTGAAATAAACAGATTTGCTAGATTTGAAAAAGGTGAAGGACTAGAAAAAAGAGAAGAAAATTTTGCAGAAGAAGTTATGAAACAATTACAATAATAAAAGTTAAAATATTAAATAAGGAGCTTATAAAATGAAGTGAACCCAAGATGTTCAGTTCAAAATAAGTTCCTTATTTTTTTATAAAAATAAAGCATAATTTATATTATTTATGATGATATTTTTATAATAAACTTTTATTGACAACTTATAAATTTATTGATACAATTGTGCTACTACAAATAGTACAATTGTTTTTATGTTATTGAAATTATTTTAATAATTCCTGTAATATAGACAGAATACAATTATTTTAAATATAGGAGGTAATTATGATAAAAATCAGTAATTTAAATAAAACTTTTGGAAACAAAAAAGTTTTAGAAAATTTAAATTGCAACATTCAAACAAATTCAATATATGGTTTGATAGGTGCAAATGGTGCTGGAAAATCAACTTTACTAAGAATTATAAATGATATTTTTAAAAGAGATTCCGGTATTATAGAAATTGATGGAGTTGAAATTGAAGATAATCAAGAATTAAAACAAAAATTAGTTTTTGTACCAGATGACTTATATTTTTTTCCTAGTTATACAATTTTAGATATGGCAAAATTTTATCAATCAATGTATAAAAATTTTGATATGAATTATTTAAAAGAATTAGCCCAAATACTAAAATTAGATATTAATGCTAAAATCCAAGATTTTTCAAAAGGAATGAAAAGACAAAGTTCTTTAATATGTGCTATAGCAACTAATGCAAGCTATATGTTTTTTGATGAAACTTTTGATGGTTTAGATCCAGTTATTAGAAACTTATTAAAGAAAATAATAATAAAACAAATGGAAAAAAAGGATACAACTATTATAATGACAAGTCATAATTTAAGAGAATTAGAAGATATTTGTGATAATTTGGGGTTACTTTATAAAGGTGGTATTTTATTTGAAAGTGATATTGATTCGTTAAAAACAAATATGTTTAAAATACAAGTTTCATTTAAAGAAGATTTTGGAAAAGAAAAATTTTCTGAATTAGATATAATGAATTATAAAAAAGTTGGAAGTGTAGCAACAATAATTGCAAAAGGTGATAAAAAAATTGCTCAAGAAAACCTTCAAAAATTACAACCTATAATTTTAGATTTTCTACCATTAACTTTAGAAGAAGTATTTATATATGAAATGGAGGTATTAGGATATGAATTTAACCAAGTTATTTAATTTTAATTTTTTTAAAGAAAATATAAAGAAATCAAAAGGATTTGTTTGTTTATTGTTATTAGTTGTTCCTATATTTACTTTATTAGTAATACTTTTAGGAATTAATAATACAGATATGATTACTGTTATTGATAAATCAGAATTGATAATAGTTAATATAATTGGAATGTATATAGTTCCTGTTTTACTTTCATTTGTTTTATTTGGATATGTCTATAAAAAAAATAGCGTAGATTTTATAAATTCACAACCAATAAATAGAAAATCAATTTTTATAACAAATTCATTAGGTGGTGCGTTATTAATTACAATTATGCAAATTATTACTGCAATTATATTGATAATATGTGGTTTGATTCTTCCTAAAATAATTATAATACCACAACTAGTTTTTGATGTTTTTATTATGATGTGGATTTCTTATTTATTTGTGTTTTTTGCAACCAATTTAGCAATGACTGTTTCAGGAACATTTCTTACACAAATTGCTTTAACAATGCTTATACTATTTTTAGTACCTTTTTGTGTAGATGGTTTTAATAGATTTTCAAATTCTGATGTATATCAATTTAAAAATATTGAACAATTAGGGTATTTTAATAATATAAGTTCAGATGATACTTTTACAATGCCTTATAGAGTTCTTCATTCAATTGTTGAAACATTCACCATGGCAGAATTTGACTGGTATTCTATTCATAGTATATGTAAAATGATAATTTTAGGAATTATTTACTATATCTTAGGAAAAATTTTATTTCAAAGAAGAAAGATGGAAAATAATGAAGAATCTTTCTTTAATGAAAAAATTCATATAATAGTAAAAGCCTTAACATTGATTCCAGTATTTATAATATTAAATATAATTAAAGCTGAAAAAGAAATTAATATTTTTATTATAGCTTTAGCAATTACTTATTATTTTGTTTATGATTTTATTGTAAAAAGAAAAATAAAATTTAAAAATTCTTTAGTTTATTTAGTTATTAGTTTAATTGCTTTACAAGGATTTTGTGTAGCCGGAGAAAAAATAAAAGAAAATATGCCTAAAAGAAATATAGACTATAATGATATAAGTGCTTTAACAATATATTCACCAGTATATGATAGTATGTATTATGAAAATTATGAATTTTCAGATTATATAGAAAATAAAGATATTATTAAAGAATTTTTAAATAGTGCTAGTTATTTTAAAAATAATGTTATTGAAGAAGAGGAAAAAGCTTATATACATGCTGTCCTAAGATTAAAAACAGGTAGAAATTTATATGCAAATTTAATACTATTAGAAAAAGATTATAATAATATTTTACAAAAAATAAATAATGATGAACAATATAAAGAAAGATTAAAGCAAAAAATTTTAGAAAACGGAAATCTTTTAGTATCAAACATTAAAATCTTAGAAGGTTCAGAGAAGAAATTTGTTTTTTCTGAAATAGAAAAAGAGATAGATAAATATAGTGTAGAAGATTTATTAAACATTAACAATACTGATGGAACTTGTATAAATAATTATTATTATAAAAATCATAAATTAGTTGTAACAAGTATTAAAGATAAAATAACTCCAAATGTTTTGCAAATAGTTTCAAAATATGAAAATGCTGAATTTTTAAAATATTTTAATGATAATAAACAAGATCAATTTTGGAATCCACATTATAGTATTGTTGAAAAGACTGATAATGATAGAATATATATAGACTATTTTAATGATCAGGTAACAAATATTATTAAATCAAATAATGAGAAAACATTGGATGTTTCTAAACCATATTATGTAATTTTCTTGCAAAATTTAGGTGAAATTAGACGTTATTATATTAATACGACAGATGATATTAAAGAAATAATAGATCAAGAAATAGCTTATGATAAAACTCAAAGAATTGATATAGTAAAATAGAAGGAGGAAAGAATGATAAATTTAGATTATCAAAGCAGAATGCCTATATATGAGCAGATTGTTCATGAAATTGAAAAATATGTTTCTTTAGAAATACTAATACTTTTATTTTTTAAAAAAACATATTCCATTTTATTAGCTAAATTTATATAATC
>CANQEK010000037.1 GCA_947594985.1 uncultured Clostridia bacterium | reverse complement strand
GGAATCGAACCCGCGCTATCAGGTCGGAAGCATGACATTCTACCACTAAATTATACCCGCAACTATATAAATATTATACAAAAAATGTTAAAGATAGTCAATTGCTATTAAAACAATAATAATGGTAATATTAGTGCAATTAGCTTTATGAATAGATACACTTACAAATTTCGAATATAAAAATGATAATTGCAGGTTCATTAGAACCTGCAATTATAAATTTCCTTCATCCTCTTATTACCATATATATTTATTTTTATTTAAAACTGAACATTAATTAACAACCACTATAGTAAACTACATTTACTACTGTTCTAGTTTCATGTTTTGGAATTAGAGATGAAAATATATTAAGTAAGTGGTTGTTATTTTATAAATCTTTTTTATTATAGCAAATTTTTTAGAATTTGTCAAGTTTTATGTTAACTTAACTAGATATTCATATATTTGCAATAAATTTCTAATTTATTATGTGCAAATTTTACTTTAGACATGTCTATACTTTCATACGTTATTATTCTTATTTGCATTAACTTTTATTTTAAGTAAAATTATTACAATCAATTTTATTTATTGTCTTCTGATTCTGCTGTTACTTTTTCTTCTTTTTTAGTTTTTTCTTCAACTGTTTTTGTTTCTTTCTTTTCTTCTACTGTTTCAGCTTTTTTTTCTGCTACTTCAACTTTTTTTTCTTCTTTCTTTTCTTCTACTGTTTCAGCTTTTTTTTCTGTTGCTTCAACTTTTTTTTCTTCTTCCTTTT
Organism: uncultured Clostridia bacterium; assembly: GCA_947594985.1. Lineage (GTDB taxonomy): Bacteria > Bacillota > Clostridia > TANB77 > CAG-508 > Scatovivens. The sequence goes on along the minus strand of CANQEK010000037.1, from coordinate 12,748 downwards.
TTTCTACTACTTCAGCTACTTTTTCTTCATCTTTTTTATTTTCAGTTTCTGCAACATCAACTTCATCCATTGTTTCTTCAGATAAAGATTCTCCTGGAACTATTTCTTCTTTTATAACAATTTCCTTATTTTCAATTCTAGCTCCTACTTTTTCTCTAGTTTTTGCTGCTTTACCAACTCTATCTCTTAAATAATATAATTTTGCACGTCTAGCTTTACCAACTCTAACTAGTTCTACTTTCTCAATCATTGGTGAATGAACTAAAAATGTCTTTTCAACACCAACTCCATAAGATATTCTTCTTACTGTAAATGTTGCATTAACTCCTCCACCTTGTTTTTTAATTATAATTCCTTCAAAAACTTGGATTCTTTCTTTATTTCCTTCTTTTATTCTTACGTGAACTCTAACAGTATTACCTACACGTAATTCTGGTATTTTATTTTTTAGTTGTTCATGTTCTATTGATTTTAAAATATCCATTTTTTTTCCTCCTTCTTTATATAATGGATGAGACTAATTATTATTTAATCTCTTATAAATCTTAATTTAATTTGATAAATTTTTAATTGTATTTTCTAATTCTTTTAAATACTTTTTTTCACTATCTGTTAATTTTACTTTTTGTAACAATTCTGGTCTTTTTAAATAAGTTATTTTTATTGATTCTTTTCTTCTCCAATCATCAATATTTTTATGATGACCTGAAATTAAAACTTCTGGCACTTTTAATCCTTCAAAAATTTCTGGTCTAGTATATTGTGGATATTCTAGAAGCCCATTTTCTGAAAAACTTTCTTCTTCTACAGATTCTTTACTTATTACTCCATCTAAATATCTTGAAACACAGTCTATAAATACCATTGCTGGTATCTCTCCTCCAGTTAAAACATAATCTCCTATTGATATTTCTTCATCAACAATTTTATCTATTACTCTTTGATCAATTCCTTCATAATGACCACATAATAGTATAATATGTTGTTCATTTTTTGCAAAATCGATAACTTTTTTTTGAGTAAGTATTTTTCCTTGTGGAGATAGATATATAACTTTTGATTTTTCTGTTTTTACTGATTTATAACTATCATATACAATATCTGGCTTTATTAACATTCCTGCTCCACCACCATATACTGTATCGTCAACTTTTTTATGTTTATCTTTAGAAAAATCTCTCATATTCACTAAATTAACTTCTAGTAAATTATTTTCAATAGCCCTTCCAATAATACTTTGCTTCATCGATTCAAACATCTCTGGAAAAAGTGTCAATACATCAAATTTCATTTTTATAGTCCTTTTATTAAATTTACTATTATTTTTTTGTTTTTTATATCAATATTTTTAATAACTTCATCTATTCCAGGTAAAAGTTTTTGTTTTCCTAATTCATTCTTTACAACATATACATCATTACTACCTGTCGAAAAAATATCATCTACTTTTCCTAAATATTCATTTGATTCAGTATAAACATCTAATCCAATTAAATCAGCAATATAATAAACACCTTCAGGTAATTCTCCAAAAATTTCTCTATCAACAACAATATAAGAATTTCTTAATGTTTCAGCTTGTTCTATAGTGTTTATATTTTTAAATTTAATTATAACTTGATTTTTACTATATCCTACTTTTTCAATTTCATATTCCTTTAAAGTATTTTTTTGTTTTATAAAAACTTTATGTATTCTTTCAAATTTTGTATTATCATCTGTAAATGAATTTACTTTAACTTCACCTTTTAAACCTTTTACATTTACAATTTGACCTAATTCTAAATACTTATTCATTTTTATTCATCCTAGTCAAAAAATTCAACATTAACTTTTTTGCGTTCTTTTCCAGCTATAGCTTTCATTATTGATCTAATAGCTTTTGCCATTTTACCTTGTTTTCCTATAACTCTGCCTATATCTTCTTTTGCAACTTTAACTTCATAAGAAACAGATTTTGCATCTGATTTTTCTGTAATAGATACTTCATTTTCATTATCTACTAAGTTTTTTATTACTACTTCTAGTATTTCTTTCATCTTTGCACCTCTTCTTTCTATGACTATTTAGCTGCTTTTTCTATTAAAGCTTTAACTGTATCTGTTGGTTTTGCACCATTCTTTATCCATGTTGCAACTTTATCATTATCCAACACGATAGTTGCAGGTTCTGTCATAGGATTATAAGTTCCTATTTTTTCTACTATTTTACCATCTCTTGGAGATCTTGAATCAGCTACTACTATATGATAGAATGGAGCTTTTTTCTTTCCAACTCTTTGTAATCTTATTTTTACCATAAATTTCACCTCCTGAAAATAATCATTATATATTTTTAAATTTAATAATTATCAAAATATGTAATGCTAATATACTTTACACTATTTTTTTTGATTTGTCAAGTCTTTTAGAATATTTTTTACATTTTTAAATTTTTAAAATCATCCATATTAACACCTTTCATCATTTTTTTCATCATACCTTTATTTGACGTCATTTCTTTCATCATTTTTTGTGTCATTTCAAATGATTTCATAAATTTATTTATTTGTTCAACTGTTGTTCCACTACCTTTAGCAATTCTTATTCTTCTACTTCCATTTAATACTCTAGGATTTCTTCTTTCTTCTTTTGTCATTGAACATATAATTGCTTCTATTTTTACAAATTCTTTTTCATCTACATTAATATCTTTAAATTTATTCATACCTGGTATAAGTTTTAATATTGAAGAAAATGAACCCATTTTTCGCATCTGTCTTAATTGAGTTAAATAATCATCTAAATCAAAATTTTGCTTTTTTAATTTTTTTTCTAATTTTTCAGCCTCTTCTAAATCAAAGGCTTCTTCTGCTTTTTCAATTATTGAAAGAACATCTCCCATTCCTAAAATTCTTGATGCCATTCTTTCAGGATGAAAAACTTCTATATCACTTAATTTTTCACCAGTTGCAGCAAATTTTATTGGTCTCCCTGTTATTTTCTTTACAGATAAAGCAGCTCCACCTCTTGTATCACCATCTAATTTTGTAAGAACTATACCATCTATTCCAAGTTCTTTATTAAAAGTATCAGCTATATTTACAGCATCTTGACCTGTCATAGAATCTACTACTAAAAGTATTTCATGAGGCTTTATAGATGTTTTTAAATTTTTAAGTTCTTGCATTAATTCTTCATCAATTTGAAGACGTCCAGCTGTATCTATTATAACCACATCATTTAATTTAGAAATAGCAACTGACATAGCTTGTTTTGCAATTAAACAAACATCTTTCGTATTTTCATTAACATATACTGGTATATTTAATTGTTTTCCAACAACTTCTAACTGTTTTATAGCAGCTGGTCTATATACATCACAAGCAACAAGTAAAGGTTTCTTTCCTTGTTTTCTAATAATATTTGCAAGTTTTCCAGCTGTGGTCGTTTTTCCAGAACCCTGAAGTCCAACAAGCATTATTACAGTAGGAGGATTAGGTGTAAAATTAATTTTACTTTCTTCCCCACCAAGTAAACTTACTAATTCATCTTTTACGATTTTTACAACTTGTTGCCCTGGAGTAAGTGACTTTAAAACATCTTGACCTATTGCTTTTTCTTCAATTACTTTAACAAATTCCTTAACAATTTTATAGTTAACATCTGCTTCAAGTAATGCAAGTTTTACTTCTTTTAAAACATCTTTTAAATCAGATTCAGTTATTCTTGCTTTTCCTTTTAATTTTCTAGTTATTTCTTGTAATCTAGATGATAAACCTTCAAACGCCATTATTAACTCACATTCCTTATAAAATATATTTAGGTTTTAAAAGGTTCCTATAAACCTTTAAAGAAATTTATTTAATAAAATAATTTCCTTTTAACTTTTTATAAATTCATACCATATAAATTAATATATTTCCTATAACAAATTTATATTGTTTTATTTTAGTTCTGATTCAAAATATTTAATTTTGTTATAATATTTTTAAGAATTTCAACAATATCTTTGTCATTTATATTTTTTTCAAGTTTAGTTATTTCAGATAAAATTTCAGAAATTATTTTTTTTTCTGACTCTGTTTTCTTCATAATTCGTAATTTATCTTCATATTCAAAAAGATTATTTTCACCCTTTTTCAAATTATCTCTAACAGCTTGCCTAGTTATTTGTTCATTTTCAGCTATTTCTGATAAAGATAAATCATTATTATAATAATCATCTAAAAGCTTATATTGTTTTTCAGTTAATAAATCTCCATAAATATCTAAAAGAATACTTATTTTAACATTCTTATCCATTTGCTCTCTCCTTTTATGTAATGCTAATATACTTTACATTATTTTTTCTTTTTTGTCAATATCATTTTAAAATTTGATATAATTTTAATTTACAAAATCTAAAATTCTATATTATATATTTTTTTGTTTCAATACCAAATTTAAAAAAAGGGAATCCTTCATTAGAATCCCTTTTAAATATTACTAACTATTGATTTGAATTAGATTGCAATAAATTAAGCATATATTGATTATAATCAAATACTTTTTGAACTTTTGGCATTCCATAGTCAATTCCATGAGTATCAACACTAGCTGAAGTAATTACAGGATAATTTGCAAATTTTTGTATAGTTTCCCCACTTTCTTCTGTTGAAGCTGACGCACCTTCTCCAGATGACTCTTCATCAACAGCTATTTCACATTCATTATACATTTTTTCTACCAAATCCATACCTTCTTTTATTCTACCAAATGCAGCATATATACCATTTAAATTTCCAGAGTCTTCAGAAAGCATAAACCCAAGTTGTGCACAACCTGAATTGTAACTTTCTTCAGAAAATCCTGAACCATAATTATTTCTAATTAGAGATACTATTCCTTTTTCATGTCTTAAAGTATTTTGATTAAAGTTATTAGCTACAAATTCTCCACTTATTGAATATTCATAATCAGCATCTGAATCAGTTTCAACACTTGAATCAATTAAACTTAATTTTGGATTTTCATATTCTCCTTCACTATCTCTACCAACATATAAACACATATTATCTTTTCCATATACTACTTTATTATTATAATATCCTACTTGTACTAATTTAATAATATTAGCAACTGTATTAGGAGCGTATTCTGGATATAATTCCATTTTTACATTTCCATAATTTGCAATTTCAAACGTTATTTCTGGATGAGATACTACTTGTGTTTTTTCTTTAACTAATCCATATACACATCCTCCTATTAAAACTAATAAAACTAAAGCTATAACTATCCATATAAATAATTGTAATTTCTTCATTTTTTTCCTCCCTTAAGCATATTAATATTTGGAATTTTATTTATTTTCTATGTAAAATACAAATAATAAAATTATTTTAATCCTAAATATTTCATTGCATCAATTATATTTTTCGCACCTATTATATCTAATTTAAATTTTTCTTTCAATAGTTTTTTATTACTTTCTGGAATAATACAAGTTTTATATCCCAGTTTTTCAGCTTCTTTAATACGTTTTTCTATCATATTAACATTTCTAACTTCACCTGTTAATCCAACTTCGCCTATTACTACAATATCATCTTTTATACTAATATTTTTAAAACTTGAAGCAGTTGCTAAAACAATTCCTAAATCTAAAGCAGGTTCATTTATTTTAATACCACCAACTAAATTAATATAAACATCTTGTGAACTTAAATTTATTCCAGCTCTTTTTTCTAAAACTGCCATCAATAGTGTTAATCTATTATAATCAATTCCACTAGCATTTCTTCTAGGCATTCCAAAAACTGTGGGTGTAGATAGTGCTTGAACTTCCAGCACAAGTGGTCTCGTGCCCTCTAAACTTACAACTATTACAGAACCAGCAGGATTACCATCTCTTTCAGAAATCAAAATTTGTGATGGATTTGTAATTTCAACTAATCCTTCATTTTGCATTTCAAACATACCTATTTCATTAGTTGAACCAAACCTATTTTTTACTCCACGCAAAATTCTATAAGAAAAATATCTTTCTCCTTCTAAATACAAAACTGTATCAACCATATGCTCTAATACTCTAGGTCCTGCAATATTTCCGTCTTTAGTAACATGTCCTATTATAATAGTAGTAATTCCAGATTGTTTACACATTTTCATAATTCTAGCAGTAATTTCTCTTACTTGACTAACACTTCCTGCAACTGAAGTAATTTCATCTGAATACATTGTTTGAATAGAATCTATGATAACAAATTTAGCTTGTGTCTTTTCTAAAGCTAATTCTACATTATCTATATCTGTTTCTGCTACAAAAAGAATATTATCATTTTTTATTCCAAGCCTATCAGCTCTAGATTTAATTTGCTCTGCAGATTCTTCTCCAGAAACATATAATATTTTTCCATCAATTTTTACATTATTACAAATTTGAAGAATTAAAGTAGATTTTCCTATACCTGGTTCACCACCAAGTAAAGTAAGAGAACCTGTAACAAATCCTCCTCCTAAAACTCTATCTAATTCTTCAACATCAGTTTTTATTCTAAAAGTTTTCTTTTTTTCAACTTCATTTAATTTAACAATTTCTGAACGATTTTTATTTTTTTCTTTAGATAAATTTGTAGATCCTATAATTGCTTTTTCTTCAATAAAAGAATTCCATTCTCCACAAGCAGGACATTTACCTAACCATTTGCTCGACTCATATCCACATTCATTACAAACAAATATAGTACTTGCCTTTTTTGCCATAATTACTCCCTTCTAATTTAAAAGTCCTTTTTCTAATAATTTTTTTAAAGTAATTATAAACATAGCATGACTCCATGTCAAGCCAATTACCCAACAAGGTTTCATCTCATCATTATTAATTTGTTCTCCAAGAAAACCATGAATTGACGAAGAATTTACAACAAAATTAAAACATTTAAGAGCTTGCTCAAAATTATCTTCTTCTAAATAATACCACGCCATCCACAAAGTTGCAATAGGCCAAGGATTTTTTCCGCCCATATAACCATCATCTTCATATCGAATATATCCATCTGTGTAAGTTTTTAAAATTAAATTAATTTTCTCTATTGTGTTTTTTACTTTTATATCCTCTATAGAAAACATTTTAAACTGTATTATAGTAGCAAGAAAACTAATATCTATTTTTCTATCATTTAAATTTCTAACATAACTTTTTCTATTCTCGTCATAAAATAAATTTGAACAATATTCTTTTATATGATTTTTTAAATCATTTAATCTTGTAATTTTATTATTTATTTTTTCTACTTTTAAATAATCGCTTCCAAAAGTATCTCTAATTTCATTATACATAGATAACATTGACGAAAAAGCAGCATAAATACTAGAAAGTGAATAAAGAGAAACTCCTTCAAATTCCTCCCATATATCATAACTTAAAGGTAAATTATTTTTATTTTCTAATATATTATTTATATATTCTTCTAAAAAATTAATTGCTTTTTCTAACATGTCTAAATTATCTTTTATAAATTCTTTATTGCCACAAAATTCATAATGTTCATAAATACCCAAAACTACACTTGCTGTTTCATCAATTTGATATCCCCAACAAGGTGCTAATCTTCCATCAGTATAAAATCGTTGCTCCCACATTCCATTTTTACTTTGAGTTTTCCTACAAAAATTAGAATAAAATTTCTCTGTTTGTTCTGTCATTTGTAAAATATCAAAAGTTTCAGTAACAAACGCAGCATCTCTTGTCCAACAATATGAATATCTTCCACAATTTCTTTTATTTTCATCAACTTCTATCCCTGCAGAAATTCCTCCTGTTTTTTGATTAGTTAATAAAGGATATAACAGTATTGTTCTATCGAATATTTTTTTTATTCTAGAATCTACTTTTCTATTTTCAATTAATTTATTATGATTGTTCAAATAAGTAATCCAATATTTCCTTGTATCATCTTTAATTTTATCTACATCCAATTTTCTTATTTCTTCAATTTTTGATTCAATTCCATTTATAACATCTATTTTCTCATTATCATTTATATATATAAATAAAGTAATTCTTTTTTCTTCTCCAGGTAATAATCTCTTTAAATCATAAGAAAGAGCAGAATTTGGAGACATTCCAATATAATCCTTTCCACCTATAATACCTGTATTAAAATTTTGTAAAACACCATTTATTTGTCTACTTAAAATTTCATGATTAGAAAAAGTGCATATTGAAAAATCATGATTATATTGAATCAAACTATTAAAATTATAAAAACCACTAGTATCATTATTACAATTAGTAAATATTTTCGAATGTAACAAAAAATTAATCTGTAAATCTATTATATTATCATTTCTTATTATATAATCTCTAACAAGAAAATTATCATCTATAGGCACAAAATCTGTTTGAGAAATTTTTACTTTAAAATATTTATTATAAATATGTGTTTCTAAAATATTAGTACCTTCTATATAATTTTGTGAATATTCATTATTAATATCATCATGTAAATAAATAATTCCAGAATCATTTACTTTTATACCAGTATGAAAAAAGTCTAAAAACTGCTTATAATCTGAACTATCATAATATAATCTGATAAGCTCACCTGTTTCTGTAAAACTTGCTCTAACTCTATCATTTCCTATAATTCCATCATTAAAATACTTACTGCCCATCTTTTTTTATATGACATATTTAATGTTTTAAAAATCACACTCTCAATGTATGATATATTAATAACTTAAATAATCATACACTCCTTTCTTTATTCTCAACCTAGAATGTTTTAGCATAAATTTAAAATTAATTATTTCATTAAATTTAAAATTTGCTCTTGAATATCTTTTACTCTTTCTTCTAGTCCTTTTAATTCATCATCTTGAGTATCAATATTTTTTTGCATAACAATATTTTCTATATCAGAAATGCTATCTTTTAGTTCTTCAATCTTATCTAATAAATCTAATCTTCTAAATTCTTTCTTGTATAATTCAATTTCTCTTGTTTCTTCTAATAATATTGGTGAATCACCAATTAATTCGTAAGTATCTCCAAAATCAGGAATTGTTACTTTACATTCACTTGTTTCTTCAATTTTTTTCTTTAGAACATCTTGACCATCTGGTTCTCCATGAACTAAAAATATATGTTTTGGAGGATTAGTAAAAGAATAAACAAAATTTAAAAGCCAAGTTTGATCTGCATGGCCTGAATATCCTTCAATATATTCAATCCTTGCATTTACAGCAATTTCTTCACCAAATATTTTTACTTTCTCTGCGCCATCAACAAGTTTTCTGCCCAAAGTTCCAGGAGCTTGATATCCAACAAATAATATTGTACTATTAGGGTTCCATAAATTATGTTTTAAATGGTGTTTTATTCTGCCAACATCACACATACCACTTGCAGATAATATTATTGCTGGAGTAAAGTCTTGGTTTAAAGCTTTAGATTCTTCAGCTGTTTGAGTAAATTGTAGTCCTCTAAATTCTAAAGGATTGTCACCTCTTTTAATTTTTTCTTTTATTTCATCCTCAAATAAATCCATGTTTTTCTTAAAAACTTCTGTAGCTGAAATCGCCAAAGGGCTATCTACATATACCGGAACATTCATTATTTTTTCATACTTTCTTGCAAATTCTTCATCCTGTGAATATTCATCTTTTAATCTATCTAATTCATAAAGTATTTCTTGTGTCCTTCCTACTGCAAAAGAAGGAATTACAACCCTACCACCATTATCAAGAGTTTCTGCAACTACATCTAAGAATATTTTAGCTTTATCATCATTTTTCATATGTAATCGATTTCCATATGTTGATTCCATAACTAAATAGTCAGCATTGCTAATCATAGTAGGAGAATCTAATAATGGTAAATCATTATTTCCTAAATCACCTGTAAATACAGTTTTGATTGTTTTACCATTCTCAATAGCCCAAATCTCTACAATTGCAGAACCTAACATATGACCTGCATCATTAAAACGAATACTTATATTATCATCAATCTCAACAATTTCATCATAACTAACTGGTTCAAAAATCTCTAAACATTTATAAGCATCTTCTGCTGTATATAATGGAGGTAAAGGTTCTTTTGATTCTCTCATTCTTTTTCTATTTCTCCATTCTATTTCTACTTCTTGTATATGACCACTATCAGGCAACATTATTTCACATAAATCACAAGTTGCTTTTGTTGCATAAACTTTTCCTCTAACTCCTTCATTATATAATTTGGGAATTCTACCTGAATGATCTATGTGAGCATGAGTTAATATCATAAAATCTATTTCATTAACATCATAAACAAAAGGATCTGAATTTTCTAATTCCTCTGCAGCCTTTCCTTGATACATTCCACAATCTACTAGGAATTTTTTACCTGATGCTTCAACTAAAAAATTAGAACCAGTTACTGTTCTTGTAGCTCCCAAAAAAGTTATCTTCATACATACCTCCTAATTAAATAATTTAATTTTTCTTTTTTCTTTAACATCTAAAGTTTTTTCTGAAATTTTCATTTTCTTTCTTCCTTGTTTTTCTATTACATCTTTATCATAAACTTTAATAATAAGATTTTCTTTATCTTCTTTTTCAAAATACAATTTTATTTTTTCAAGCTCAATTATTTTTGTATCAATTGCATATTTAATAATTTCAAAATTTAAATTTATGTCCATACTAATTATTTTTATTGCACCTATTTTACAAAGCATAGTTATTGCTTTTTTCATTATTTTATCTATATAATCATTTAATTCTTTAATTTCGTAAATATAAACATCTTTTGAGATTTTCAAATTCTTATAATACCTAAGTTCATAAAGTAAGTCTACCATTTCATCTCTAGTTTTGATTTTATTTACTTTCTTATCTAAAAATACTAAAAATTCCTTCTGTGAATATAATAAAACTTCATCTAATTCATCATAGCATTCAAAAAGTTCTATAGAATTTTCTAATAATTCTTTTTTCTTTGCAAAATTTTTACTATTTAACATATAATCTATTTCTGAAATTTTATAAATATAAGTATCTTTTTCTTTGGTAAGAATTTGTTTATATTTTTTTACTGATTTTATTTTCTTTGTATCATCTAATTTAGAATTAATTTTTATCAGCTCTTTTTCCATAATTTTAAAATCACTTAGAATTAATTCGATTTTCTGCAATCTCTTAGTTATTTTTAATTTATAATTTTTTAAATCCTGAATAAATTTATTCTTATCTTCCATTTTATTGAGTAATTTTCTATTTTGTCTTACAGTATCAGCTATATCTTTTTTATTCCCAGATTTTAAAAATAATACTTTATATATATTTTTTAAATATCTATCATTACCTGTAAAATATTTAATAAATATTCTAGCTTCTTCTAAAAAATCTCTTTTAGTAGAGCTATAACTTCTCCACTCAGTTAAGAACTTTTCGCCTAATATTATTAATAAATTTTGATATATTAAGTTGTCTATATAATCAAATTTTTTAGTAAATGTTTTGTCCCATGACCAACCATTAAAATCGCTTAAAATTTCCATATTATTCAAATTATAACCGATTTACAAGAGAAGCCTGCATTATATCTTTTATAATAAAATCCTGATTTATATAAAAATATTTTGGAGAAATATCAGAAATAGCATAAAAAAGAGCTGCTTCTGTTGGATAACTCAAAATACTTCTTTCATTAACATTTGTTACAGCAGTTATATTATTTTTAATAAGCAATTTAGCCTGATCGGAATCAGGCTCTACAGTTTTTATATTATCACAATATAAACGTATAATTTCTATAATTTCGTTTAATAAATCTTCTTTACATCTAACACATCTTTTTACTTCTTTATAATCAGGATAAAATGTTTCTATTTTATAAATCATACTTAAAAGAAGGTTTTTTATGGTTGAAGAAAAATATTTATTATCTAAAATTTCATCTAATTCTATGTTATAATTCTTTATTTTAGAAAATAATCCCATAAATCTCCTCCTTCATAACATATTTAAATTTTATATTTGATAAATAATAATTATTGTTAAAAAACAATATCTATTATTAATTTTTTATAACTATCCTTCTTGTTTCTCAACTGGCTTTGCCATTTTTAATTCATTTAATTTCTCCATTGTAATAAGTACTTGTCTTGGTTTACTTCCCTCATATCCAGATATTATTCCTCTTGCTTCCATTTGATCAATAATTCTACCAGCTCTAGCATAACCTACTTTAAATTTTCTTTGTATAAAAGATGTAGAAGCTTGGCCAATTCCAACAACAGTATCAATTGCTTCCATTAATAGTGGATCTGTATCATCTTCTTCCGCTTCTTTTTCTAATTGTCCATCAGATTTGTTTGATTTTTCTATTTCTTCTAATATATCCTCATTATAAGTTGCAACTCCATTTGATTTGATAAAATCAACAATTTTTTCAACTTCTCCATCAGAAATAAATGCACCTTGAACTCTAAGTGGTTTAGAAGCACTAGCGGGATAGAATAACATATCTCCTTTTCCTAAAAGTTTTTCAGCTCCAACTTGATCAAGTATTGTCCTAGAGTCAATCTGAGAAGAAACTGCAAAAGCTATTCTTGAAGGAATATTGGCTTTTATTAGTCCTGTAATAACATCAACAGAAGGTCTTTGAGTAGCAATAACTAAATGCATTCCAGCAGCTCTTGCTTTTTGAGCAAGCCTACAAATAGAATCTTCTACTTCTTTAGCTGCTACCATCATCAAGTCCGCAAGCTCATCTATAATTATTACTATTTGTGGTA
>CANQEK010000036.1 GCA_947594985.1 uncultured Clostridia bacterium | reverse complement strand
TGAATATATAGTTGTTGGAAGTGAAGATGAAGCTTTAATTTTAGAATGTAATTTAATAAAGAAATATAGACCTAAATTTAATGTTCTTTTAAAAGATGATAAAACATATCCATATATAAAAATTGATGTAAAATCAGATTATCCAGGTGTTTTTATGACTAGAAAAATTGTCAATGATGGTGCTAAATATTTTGGCCCATATCCAAATGTGACTGCTGCAAAAGAAATGATAAGCTTTATTAAAGAAAAGTTTCAAATAAGACAATGTAAAAATTTTAAAAATCATGATAGAGCATGTTTAAACTATCATATAAAAAAATGCTTAGCACCTTGTATGAAATATGTATCTAAAGAGGAGTATAAAAAACAAATAGATCAAATTTGTTTATTGTTAGATGGAAAAATAGATAAGATTATAAAAGATTTAGAATCAGAAATGAATGTATATTCTAAAAATTTAGAATTTGAAAAAGCAGCTTCTATAAGAGATAGAATATCAGCAATAGAAAGAGTTTCAGAAAAACAAAAGGTATCTAATATTTCAGAAAATAATATTGATGTAATTGGTTTATTTAAAAATGAAGTTACTGTTTGTATTGAAATATTTTTTATTAGAAATAGTAAAATGATAGGAAGAGAGCATTATTTCTTTGATGAACTAAAAGATATGGAAGAAAGTGAGATTATATCTGGTTTTATAAAACAATACTACTTAGATAAAAAAGATTTTCCAAGTAAAATAATGCTTAGATATGATTTAGAAGAAAAAGAAGTTTTAGAAAAATGGTTATCAAATAAAGGAAATAGAAAAGTTGAATTAAAAAGCCCACAAAGGGGAGAAAAATTAAGATTCGTTGAAATGGCAGAGCTCAATAGTAAAATAACTTTAGAAAACAAAGTAAAAGATAAAGAAAATATATTAGTAGAATTGCGAGATGTTTTAGGATTAGAATATTTACCATATAAAATAGAAAGTTTTGATATTTCTAATATTTCTGGTAATTTTATTGTTGCAGGCATGTGTGTTGCTCAAAATGGAACAATAAAAAGAAATCTTTCTAGAAGATTTAAAATAAAAACTGTATTTGGACAAGATGATCCTAGATGTATGCAAGAAGTTGTTAGTAGAAGATTAAAACATTCTATAGAAAATCCAAAAGGTGGATTTGGTAGTTTACCTGATTTAATATTAGCAGATGGAGGTATAACTCAGATAAAAGCTATAAAATCAGCAATAGATAATGAAAATGTAAAAATACCTGTTTTTGGGATGGTAAAAGATGATAAACATTCTACTAGAGCTTTAATAGATGAATCTAGAAACGAATTTAAAATTTCTGAAAATTTATTTAATTTTATTACTAATCTTCAAGATGAGGTTCATAAAACAGCTATTGAGTATCATAGAAAAATTCGTGATAAAGAAATGACAAAATCTAAACTAGACTATATTGATGGAATAGGAGAAAAGAAAAGAACTGCCTTACTTAAGAAATTTGGTAGTGTAAAAAAAATAAAAGAAGCTACTATAGAAGAAATATCAGAGATTAAAGGAATAAATAAGAATCTAGCACAAAAAATAAAAAAAGAATTATAATAAATATGTATTTATTGAAAATTTAATAAAAATAAAAAACTGGAGACAAATATTAATTTTAAAATTTAATTTTGTTTCCAGTTTTTATTTTTTATAGTAAGTATCTAAAAAAATTGAAAAAAAATATAAATTAGGAATAAAAATAAATTTAATGAATATATAGTAATATATTATATAAAATTTTATATATTCAAGATAAGTTTTTAAAGTAAATTTTTTATGTTATAAAAATTATTGCAATAATTTCTATAATAAAAAAATTTTACCCAGAATAATTGATACTTGAATAAATTTTAAAAGATATATTTTTACTATAGTTATATCTTTTTGAAAAGAAAGGATGAGTTATGAGAAAGATTTTTTATGGAATATTAATTGCTGGGACAAGCATTAGTTTTATGATTTTAAGTTTTTTATTATATAGTTTTGTTACTTTATTACAAACCTTATAATTTATTGAATTATTGCACTTTATGAAATTGATTTTTAATTATTTCTAGTGTATAATAGAACATATTCATTTTGATAGAGTGAGGAAAATATGGAAATATTTGTAGGAGAAAATGCAGGTTTTTGTCCAGGAGTAAAAAATGCAGTTGATAAAGCAGAAAATGTAATAAAACAAAATGGTAAAGTTTATTGTTTAGGAGAATTAGTTCATAATAAACAAGTAGTTGATGATTTAACTAAAAAAGGGATGATAACAGTAAACGAAATAGAAGAAATTCCTGACGGAGAAAAAGTTATTTTTAGAGCACATGGAGAAGCTAAATCTGTTTATGAAAGAGCTAAACAAAAGAAATTAGAAATAATAGATTTAACTTGTGGAAAAGTTAAATCTATACATAGTAAAGTTGAAAAAGAAAAAGAAAATTCTTTTATAATAATCATAGGTAAAAAAAATCATCCAGAAGTAATAGGAACAAAAGGTTTTTCTGGTGAAAATAGTTTTATAATAGAAACAGAAGATGATATTTTAGATTCATATATAAAGTTTGAAAAGACAGCGCTTTCTAATGTATTTGTTGTAGGACAAACAACAATATCAAGTAGTCTTTTTGATAAAATAACTAAAAAAATAGAAAAAGAATTTATTAAAGCAGATTGTTTTTTTGATAAAACAATTTGTAATGCAACAGAAAAAAGACAAGCTGAAACTAAAAAACTGTCAAAAGATTTCCACAAAATGATAATAATAGGTGGAAAAAAAAGTTCAAATACTCAAGAATTAGTAAAAATAGCTGAACAGAATTGTGAAAAAGTATATAATATTGAAACAGCTGATGAATTGAAAAGAGAAGATTTTTTAGAGGTCGAAAATATATGTATTATGGCTGGTGCATCAACACCTCAAAAATCTATAGAAGATGTAAAAAGAAAATTGGAAAATATATAAAAAGGAAATTTAAAATGGAAGTAGCAAGAAATTGGAAAGATTATGAAATATTAGATATGTCAGATGGTCAAAAATTAGAAAGATGGAGTAATATTACTTTAGTTAGACCAGATCCACAAATTATTTGGAAAGAAAAGACATTTCCTGAAAAATGGAAAAAAGTAGATGCTAAGTATAATAGAAATAATAGTGGTGGAGGTTCTTGGCAATATAATAAAAAAATTCCACAAAATTGGCAAGTAAAATATAGAGATTTAACTTTTAATATAAAACCAATGGGATTTAAACACACTGGATTATTTCCAGAACAAGCTGTTAATTGGGATTGGATGATAGATAAAATAAAAAACTCTGAAAAAAAAGATGTAAAAGTATTAAATCTTTTTGCATATACAGGAGGAGCAACAGTAGCATGTAGTTATGCTGGAGCTCATGTTTGTCATGTTGATAGTTCTAAAGGAATGGTTTCATGGGCAAAAGAAAATTTAATTTCATCAGGATTAGAAAAAAGACCTGTAAGATTTATAGTAGATGATGTTACAAAATTTGTAGAAAGGGAAATTAGAAGACAAAATAAATATGATGCAATAATAATGGATCCACCTTCTTATGGTAGAGGAAAAAATGGCGAAGTTTGGCAATTTGAAAACAACATTTCAGATTTAGTAGATTTATGCTCTAAAATATTGTCTGATAATCCATTATTCTTTTTAATAAATTCTTATACAACTGGGATTTCTTCAAGAGTTTTAGAAAACATTTTGAGTTTAAAGTTAAAAATGAAAAAAGGAAAATTAACTTCTGGAGAAATAGGACTTCCTATGAAAGATTCAAATTTAATACTTCCATGTGGAATATATGGAAGATGGGAAAGTTAAAAAATATATTAAATTAAAGTATTAGAAATTGGAGAAATAATGGATTTAAAAATTTTATATGAAGATAATCATATAATTGTAGTAATTAAGCCTGTTAATATTCCATCTCAAGGAGATAAAACAGGAGATGAGGATATGCTTACAATAATAAAGAAATATTTGAAAGAAAAATATCAAAAACCGGGTGATGTTTATTTAGGACTAGTTCATAGATTAGATAGACCTACAGGAGGAGTAATGGTTTTTGCAAAAACTTCAAAAGCCGCTAGTAGATTAAGTGAACAAATTAGAGAAAAACAAGTAATGAAGAAATATATATGTATAGTTGATGGTAAATTTAAAAATATTTCTGGTACAATGAAGGATTATTTGTTAAAAAAGGAAAAAACGAATACAAGTAAAATAGTTAAGGAAGGAACCAAAAATGCTAAAGAAGCAGTATTGGATTATAAAGTTATAAAATATGATGAAAAAATAAATATGTCAGTTGTAGAGGTAAAAATATATACAGGAAGACATCATCAAATAAGAGTTCAGTTTGCATCTAGAGGTCATAGTTTATCAGGAGATCAAAAATATGGAACAAGAGGAAGAGGTAAACAACTAGCATTATGGGCTTATAGTTTGAGTTTTATCCATCCTATAACAAAGAAAAGAATGACTTTTGAACAGTATCCTGAAAAAATAGGTAGTTGGAAAATAATGGAGGATAATTGAAATCTATTAATAAATATTATTTATAGATTAAAAAATGTTAAAAATATTAAAATTATTATAAAAATCCAGTTGAAAAAAAAATACGAATGTATTATAATATGACTGATTTAATAGATTATAAGGAGGTAAGAGAATGAAAGAACAATTAAGAAAAACAAAAATTGTAGCTACAATAGGACCAGCAAGTGAATCTGAAGAATGTCTTACAAATTTAGTGAATTCTGGATTAGGTGTTGCAAGAATTAATTTTTCACATGGTGGTTATGAAGAGAATAAAGAAAAAATAGATGCAGTAAAAGCTGTTAGAGAAAGACTAAAAGTACCTTTTGCTCTATTATTAGATAATAAAGGACCAGAAATAAGAACAGGTAAATTAGAAACAGGAAATGAAAAAGTAACTATAGAAGAAGGACAGAAATTCACTTTTGTAAATGAAGATATAATAGGAAATAATACTAAAACTTCAATAAGTTATAAGAATTTATATAAAGAAGTAATTAAAGGAGCAAAAATCTTAGTTGATGATGGCGCTTTAGAATTTGAAGTTGAAGAAGTTGTAGGAAAAGATATAGTATGTAAAGCATTAAATACAGCCAAATTAGGAAGTAGAAAAACTGTTAATGTACCTAAATTGGTATTAGATTTGCCTGCATTAGATGAAAAAGATATTACAGATATAAAAAATGGTATAAAAGCAAATTTTGATTTTATTGCAGCTTCTTTTGTAAGAAGAGCAGATGATGTTAATCAAGTAAGAAATTTATTAAAAGAAAATGGTGGAGAAGATATTCTTATAATATCAAAAATAGAAAGTGAAGAAGGAGTTGAAAATTTTGAGGAAATATTAGAAGTTTCTGATGGAATAATGGTAGCTCGTGGAGATATGGGTGTTGAAGTTCCAATTGAAAAATTACCTATAATACAAAAATATTTTATTAAAAGATGTAATGAAGTTGGAAAACCAGTTATAACAGCTACACAAATGCTTGAAACAATGACTCAAAATCCAAGACCAACAAGAGCTGAAATAAGTGATGTTGGAAATGCAGTTTATGACAGAACAAGTGCAATAATGCTTTCTGGTGAATGTGCTGTTGGAAAATATCCAGTTGAATGTGTTAAAACAATGAATAAAATTTCAAAATCAGTTGAACAAGATATTAATTATTGGAAGAGATTTAATGAAAAAGGTGCTATAGAAGTAACAGACGATATTGAAAAAAATATCGCCACATCAACAATTCTTACAGCAGAAAATATTAATGCAGATGCAATTTTAGTTTATTCAAAAAAACCACAATTAGTATATAAATTTTCAGCTAAAGGTGGAAAATGTCCTATATTTGCTATAACTGATTGTCCAAGAACATACCATGTTTTAGCTTTAGCATGGAATGTAACACCTATATTAGTTGACAGTTCTGATAATGCAATAAACAAAGGAATAGAAGAATTAAAAGAAAAAGGATTACTAGAAAAAGGTAATAAAGTTGTTGTTGCAGAAGAACCAAATTCTAATGAAATTGTAGTAAATAAAATATTAGATATATAGTATATAATTAAAAATAGCCTATTATATAGGCTATTTTTAAATAAATTTATTAAAGGAAGAGGGTTTTTATGAAAAGAAAAATATTGTTAGTAATAGTAATTGTTTTATTGATAGTTTTTTTCATTAGTTTTTTTGGTAAAAAAGCTAATGAAGTTGAACAATTAAATTCAGAGGGTTCTAATCAAGTTGAGCAACTAACTCTAGGAGGCTCTAATCCAGGAGGATCAGCATATGTTGTGGGAAATGCGTATACTCAAATTATTAATAAATATGTTCCAAATATAAATATTACTCATGAAGTTACAGCAGGAGGAAAAGAAAATATTGAATTAACTTCAAATGGAGAAGTAGATTTTGGTTGTGGAATGTCAGCTTTTTTATATGAAGCATATAATGGTTTTGGCGATTATGAAAATGATGCGAGAAGTAATTTACGTGCAGTAATTCCTTGGTTTGAATATCCAATGCAAATAATAGTTAGGTCTGATAGTAATATTAAAAGTATATCAGATTTGAAAGGAAAAAGAATAAGTATAAATGTAAAAGGATCTGGTGGGTATAAAGCTGCAACTGAAGTATTTTCAACTTTAGGATTAAAAGAAAACGAAGATTATACAGCATATTATTTAAGTTTTGATGAATCTGCAGATGAAATGAAATTAGGAAATATTGATGCAATTTTTATTAATACAAGTGCTCCTGTTCCTGCTATTATTTCAATGGGATCTAATTTAGATTTTGATATAATTAGTTTTACTGATGAAGAAATACAAAAAATAACAGAAAAGTATCCTTATTATACAAAAGGTGTTTTGAAAGCAAACACATACGAAAAAATTAATTATGATGTAAATACCTTAACTTCTTATACAATTTTATTTGCAAATTCTGAAGTTAGTGATGATATAGTTTATAATGTAGTAAAAGCTATATGGGAACATAGAGACGAGTTAATTCTAGCTCATTCAAGTCAAAAAGATTTAAATGAAGAATTAGTAAAAAATAGTATATTTAATGTTTCTCCTATTCATGATGGAGCTAAAAGATTTTATAAAGAGATTGGAATAATTGAGGAGGAATAAAATTGGATCAAATATATGAAAGATGGAAAGAAATTGTTCCAATAGAAGAATTAGAAGGTTATAAAAAATTTGGATTTGGACAACGTGTTGGATTTGGAAAAAAAACTTGTTTATTAATAGTTGATTTAAATAATGTATATGTTAATAAAGATTCAGAATTTGTAAATGGTAATTTGATAGAAATTGCTTTAAAAAATACATCTAAATTATTACGTGAATGTAGAAAATTGAATATGCCTGTAATATATGTTAGATCTAGAAGAGATAGAGAAACTTTATTAGGTATTCAATCTATAAAATGGAAGGCTGTTTCAAAACCTTCTTTGCAAACTAAAGAGTGTTATGAATTTGATGAGTCAATTAAACCACAACAAAATAATATTATAATAGAAAAATCAAAACCAAGTGCATTTTTTAATACAACACTCGATACAGAACTTAAATATATGAATATAGATACATTAATAATATGTGGTACTTCTACAAGTGGATGTATAAGGTCAACAGTAATGGATGCATTTTATAGAGATTATCATATAATAATTCCTAAAGAATGTTGTGGAGATAGATCGGAAAAAGCTCATTTATATAATTTATTTGATATAGATATGAAATATGGAGATGTTATGAATCTTGATGAAATAATAAAAAAGTTAAAGTAATTAGGAGATTAATTATGGAAAGAAAGTTAAGTAAGAATTCTAATACTATAATATATATTTATGCTTCTTTTTTTACTTTGATACAAATTGTAATGTTATTATCTAGTATAATTGAACCTAGAATAAAATATGTCCTTTTTCTTGGTTTTGTTTTATCACTAACATTTTTAAAATTTAAAGCGTTTAAAAAATTAGATGATAAAATAAAATTATATGATATATTTTTTTCTATTTTATCAATTATTTGTGCACTATATTATGTTATAAATTATGACAATATATTGAATAGAAGTTTACAACCTACAAATTTAGATATAGTCTTTTTTTGTATTACAATATTTCTTATTCTAGAAGCTTGTAGAAGAACAGTAGGACCAATTTTACCAATTATAGCAATTATTGCTTTGTTATATGCTTTTTTTGGACATCATTTATCAGGTATTTGGGGTCATAGAAAACATTCGCTTTCTAGAATTGTAAATATACTTTATATGACTGATAATGGAATATTTGGAACTGTGACAAAAGTAGCTGCAACAACTGTTTTTATTTTTATGTTTATGGGAGCTTTTTTAAAGAAAACATCTATAGGAAATATTATAACAGATCTTATTACATCATTGACTAGAAAATTCCATGGAGGTTCTGCACTAGTTTCAGTTATATCTAGTAGTTTATTTGGAATGATATCTGGAAGTGCAGCTTCTAATGTTGTTACAACTGGTCAATTTACTATTCCTATGATGCAAAAAGATGGTTTTGAACCTGATTTTGCGGCTGCTGTTGAATCAGTTTCATCAGCTGGCGGTACATTAACACCGCCAATACTTGGTGCTGCAGTTTTTGTAATGGTAGAAATCTTAAGTGTACCATATAATCAAATTATGAAAGCAACAATAATTCCTGCAATAATTTATTATGTATCTATTTTATTTATGGTATATTTGACAGCAAGAATGTTAAATATTAAAGGTCATGATTCAAATATTAATACTAAACAAATATTTTTAAATAATTGGATTATTTTTATTCCAATAATATTTTTGATTACTTTTATTTTATTAGGTTATCCACTTATTCATACAGCTCTAATATCTACACTATTAATGATAATATTAACATTTTTAAATAAAAAAGTTGAAATAAACAAAAAAGAATTAATATTAGGATTAGGAGATACTGGAATTTCTTGTCTTTCTTGTTCTATGGCATGTATTTGCTCTGGTATTATTATAGGTGTATTAAATTTAACAGGACTTTCTGTTAGATTTTCAGAAATTATAGTTAATTTATCAAACATAAATTTAGTATTTGCATTATTTGCTACAATGATAATGTTAATAGTTTTAGGAATGGGATTACCTGCAGTTGCTTCATATATTATAGGAGCTTCTGTTGCTGCTCCTATATTAATTTCTATAGGAGTTCCTCAAATTCCAGCACATTTATTTATATTTTACTATTCATGCTTATCTTCAATAACACCTCCGGTAGCATTAAATGCATATTTAGCAGCTGGTATAGCAAAATCAGATCCTATGAAAACAGCTTTTATAGCTTGTAAATTATGTTTGCCTATATTTATAATTCCGTATATGATTGTTTTTCAGCCAGCTCTATTGTTAGAAGGAAGTATTATAAATTGTATAATAGTAACAAGTACTTGTATATTAGGAACAATAGCTATAGTTATTGGAATTGTTGGTTTTATAAAAAATAAA
Source organism: uncultured Clostridia bacterium (assembly GCA_947594985.1). Classification (GTDB taxonomy): domain Bacteria; phylum Bacillota; class Clostridia; order TANB77; family CAG-508; genus Scatovivens. Next base: position 4,019 of record CANQEK010000036.1, on the reverse strand, counting down.
ATATCTATTTTTTCGAGAATTTGTATAGCTTTGATAGGAGTACTTTTACTTGATTCTAACTATTATACTGATATTATTGCAATATTTATGATAATGATATTTTTTGCAGTATATTTTATAAATAAAAAAATTAATATGGCTAAATCTACATAATTATTTTCTTTATAATGTGAATAGTTTATAAAAAAAGGGATAAGCTATTAAAAAAAGTTAGGGTTAAAATTATATAAATGAAAAACTTTTTAATAGTTGTAGATGTTCAAAATGGTTTTATAAACAATGAAACTATAGAAACTTATAATAAAATCTCAGAATTATTAGACAGAAAGATTTTTGATAAAGTAATAGTAACAAAGTATAAAAATATAGATGGAAGTAATATAGAAAAATTCATGGGCTGGTCTAATTTGAAAAGTGAAGATTCTCAAAGAATAATGCCTAAAATATATGACTATTCTGATTATATTGTTGTAAAACATGATTATTATTCAGCATATACAAATGAAATGGTAGAAATATTAAAAAAAGAGAATAATCAAAAATTGCCTGAAAATGTTTTTATATGTGGATTTGATACAGAATGCTGTGTTCTTAAAAGTGCGGTTGATTTTTTTGAAAATGGTGTTAGACCATTAGTCCTTGCTGATTATTGTTTTTCAACTTCGGGTAAGAAATTACATGATGCAGGATTGTTGGTTTTAACAAGATTAATTGCTGATAAAAATATTATAAGAAATAAAATAATTAATAATAAAGAAATAGAAGATTATATAAAAACATTATAGAAGGTTTTTATATAGTTTTTAGAGAAATTATAATGTCTTAAAACTTGGATTTAGTAATAAAAAGCATATATTAAAAATTTTTGAATAAGTTTTAATGAAACTAAGTAATTAAATATATATGCTTTTTATTACAAGACTTCTTTAATTAGTCTTGGAGCAAGAAAGGAAGTTTTATGAAAGAAAAGATTATTAGACATTGTTTAGCTTTAGCTATTTTGATGCTTTGTATTATTCAATTTTCTCTATATTCACAAGCAGCTACTTTAAGTAATGAAATTTTAGCATGGGGATTTAGAAGAGGTGAAAATCATGGGCAGTCAACCTTAGATACAGCTAGTGAAAAAGTTATAAGAGATTATAATGGAATTTCTATGGGAAATAAAAATAGTAATAAAGTCTATTTAACATTTGATTGTGGTTATGAAGCAGGGTATACAGAGAAAATCTTAGATACTCTTGAAGAAAATGATGTTAAAGCAACATTTTTTATAACAGCACATTATTTAAATACAGCTGGAGATATTGTAAAAAGAATGATAGAAGATGGTCATATTGTAGGAAATCATACAGTAAACCATAAATGTTTGCCAAATATTAGTGATGAGGAAATTCAAAAAGAAGTTATGAATTTGCACAGTAGTGTTTATGAAAAATTTGGATATGAAATGTCTTACTTTAGACCACCAAAAGGAGAATTTAGTGAAAGAGTAATTGATATTGTGAGTAAGCTTGGATATACAACTGTAATGTGGTCTTCAGCTTATGATGATTGGGATGAAGCAAAGCAAAATAGAGAAGAATATGGTAAAAAGAAAATAATAGATAATATACATAATGGATGTGTTCTTTTACTTCATGCAACATCAAAAGATAATAGTGTTATTTTAGGAGACGTTATAAAAGAAATAAAAAATATGGGATATGAGTTTAAAAATATAAATGAATTTGAAAGATAGAAATTTGATACGTGAATTAAATTATGTAAAAGTAATTTAAAAATTAAGAGAGAAATTTAATTTCTGCTAGTGTTGACAATAAATTGGAAATATTATAATATATGTTTTAATGAGAGAAAAATAGAGTTAATTAAAATTATATGTATATTTTATAGAACTAAGAAAGGGATGGAGTTAATATGAAATATAACAGAATCTTATTAAAACTAAGTGGAGGAGCTTTATCTGGTCAAAAAAGTTTTGGATTTGAAAAAGAGGCTCTAGAAAATATTACAGAAGAAGTTATAAAAGCTGTAAATGCGGGAATACAAGTTGCTATATTAGTAGGTGGTGGAAATATATTTAGAGGAAGAACAGCAGAAGATTGGAATATAGAAAGAGCTGAAGCAGATAATATAGGAATGCTTGCTACTATTATAAATAGTTTAACTTTAAGAGGAGCACTAAATTCAAAAGGAATAGAAGATGTTAGAGTAATGACAGCAATCCCTATTAATAGTGTTGCAGAACCATATATTAGATTAAAAGCTATAAATCATTTAAATAAAGGAGCTGTTGTTATTTTTGGTGGAGGTATAGGTCAACCATTTGTTACAACAGATTATCCTTCTGTTCAAAGAGCTCTTGAAATTAAAGCAGATGTTGTATTAATGGCTAAACATGGAACAGATGGAGTTTATACAGATAATCCTGCCAAAAATCCAAATGCTAAAAGATATAAAACTATCCAATATGATGATGTAATTAAAAATGATTTACAAGTAGCTGATCAGTCATCATTTATATTAGCAAAAGATTATAAAATGCCAATGTATGTTTTTGACTTTAAAGAGAAAGATTCTATATTAAAAATATGTGAAGGACAAAATATAGGAACATTTATAGGTGAAAACTGCAAAACAGAATTATATTAAGTTTATAATAAGATAATGTTAACAAAGTTTTTTTGGCTTTGTTAACTTTTGTTATAGAAAGGATTTTTGTGATGAAAAAAATATCAGTAGTTGTACCAATGTATTATGAAGAAGAAGTTGCAGAGGAATGTTACAAAAGATTAATTAATGTTTTTAAAGAACTAAATAATTATGAATATGAGTTAATATTTGTGAATGATGGAAGTAGAGATAAAACATTAGAAATAATCGAAAATATTGCTAAAAAAGATAAAAATGTGAAAGTGATATCTTTTTCAAGAAATTTTGGACATCAAGCAGCTGTACAAGCTGGATTAAAATATACCAGTGGAGATGCAGTTGTTATAATTGATGCAGATCTTCAAGATCCTCCAGAAGTAATAAAAGAAATGATCGATTTATGGGAAAAAGGAAATGAAGTTATATATGCAAAAAGAACAAAAAGAAAAGGTGAATCGCTTTTTAAATTATTTTCAGCAAAAGTATTTTATCAAGTTTTAAATGGATTATCAGATGTTGAAATACCTAAAGATACAGGCGATTTCAGACTAGCAGATAGAAAAGTCATTGATGTAATAAATTCAATGCCAGAACATAATAAATTTTTAAGAGGTTTATTTGGTTGGGTTGGGTTTAAGCAAATTCCTTTAGAATATGAAAGACAAGAAAGATTTGCAGGAAAAACAAAATATCCATTAAAGAAAATGTTTAAACTTGCAAGAGATGGAATTTTTAGTTTTTCAACCAAACCATTGAAATTTGTAGGAATGATAGGAATTTTCTCTATATTTTTATCAATAATAATTTTAATATATTCATTTATATCATATATATTTGGATTAAATAATTTAACAGCTGGATGGACTTCTATTATGGTGACAATTACATTCTTTACAGGAATTCAATTATTATCACTTTGGATTATTTCAGAATATATAGGTAGAATTTATGAAGAAACACAAAATAGACCTATTTACATAATTGATAAAAAGATAAATATAGATTAATTTTAAAATCAAATATTGATTAATAAAAATCAAATATAGATTAATAAAAATTAAATATAGATTAATTAAAATTAAAATATAGATTAATTTAAAATCAAATATTGATTAATTAAAAATGAATATAGCTTAATAAAAATGAATGTAGATTAATTATTTAAAAGATTGAATATAAAAAATTTATATGATAGAATACAACTATATTAAATATGGAGAGAAGAAAATGAATTTTTTAGATATAGAAATTAATGAAAAAATATTTATAAAAATATTAATAGTTTGTATAATAGCGGTTATTATACTTTTAGCATTTACTATGAGTTCACTTTTAATATTTAAATCTTATAAACCCAGCTCAGA
>CANQEK010000035.1 GCA_947594985.1 uncultured Clostridia bacterium | reverse complement strand
GTAGTTGAATTATCAGAATTAGTAAAAGGAATTGAAGAAAAATATGGAGTAACTGCAGCAGCAGTTGCAGCACCAGCAGCTGGAGGAGCAGCTGATGCAGGAGCAACTGAAAAATCAGAATTTGATGTTGTATTAACAGAAGCTGGAGGAAACAAAATAGCTGTAATAAAAGTAGTTAGAGATATTACAGGTTTAGGACTAAAAGAAGCTAAAGAATTAGTAGATGGAGCTCCTAAAACAGTTAAAGAAGGTGTAGCTAAAGAAGAAGCTGAAGCTATGAAAGCTAAATTTGTAGAAGCTGGTGCAACAGTTGAATTAAAATAATAAATATAATAAAATATAATTTTTATTAAAAAGATAGAGTTGTAAAATTGAAATACCTTTTGTTACTATATAATAATTTATGTTATTGTATAAAAAAAGTTGTTCATGAGCTACTCTATCTTTTATATTGTAGTTTAGAAATTTAACAAATTATATGATAAATAATTTATAAATTAAATATTGTTTGTTTTTTATTATTGATATAGATAAATATTTGTGTGATTTGACAAAACCTTTAAATTGTAGTATTCTATAAATTGTTATATTAGTAATATTTTATAAAAGTATGCTATAAAGTATTACTAGTATAAAATAATATTTTAAAAGATTTTGAGGATATATGAAAAAAATACTGGTAGCTTTTATAAGTTTTTTTATTTTATTAATTATTATGATAGCATTAGTTGCTTTCTTTAAAACAGATGTTGTAGTCAAAGAAAATGATAAAGTTCAGATTGTTGCAACTCTATTTCCACAATATGATTTTGCTAAAAAAATATTAGGTGATAAAGGAAATGTAAAATTATTATTAAATTCTGGAGTAGAGACACATAATTTTGAGCCTACAGCTAAAGATATAATAACAATTATAGATAATACAGATATTTTTTTATTTAATGGAACTTTATTAGAACCTTGGACTGAGAAAATTATTGATAATATAGAAAAAACAAATTGTAAAGTAGTAGATGTATCTAAAAATATTGATTTTATTACAATTAAAGAATTTGAAGAGAAAAATATAAATCCAGAAATTATATATGAAGAACATGAAGATGAAGTTAATCAACAAATATATGACGAACATATATGGCTTAGCCCTAAAAATGCTATAATAATGATTGACAACATATTAGAAGAAATATGTAATTTAGATCCTAAAAATAGTGATTATTATATAAAAAATGCACAAAAATATAAAGATGAAATATTAAAGATTGATGAGCAGATAAGAAATATTGTAAATTCTTCTACACAAAAAGAAATTGCAATAGGAGGCGAATTCGCATATTCTTATTTTGTTTCTGAATATAATTTAAAATTTGTTAGTGTATATACTAATTGTGGGGAAGGAGAAAATCCTAGTATACCAAGAGTTAAGTCTGTTATAGATTATATTAATAAAAAAAATATACCAGTAGTTTATTATGAGGAACTAAGTGAGGGAACTGTAGCTAAAATGATAGCTGAAGAAACAGAAACAGAAGCTTTAGTTTTATATTCAATTCATAATGGAGATACAGAAAATGATTCGTATGTATCTTTAATGAATAAAAATATAGAAAATTTAAAAAAAGGTTTAAAATAGATTTACTAAAAAATATATAAAGGGGTAAAAGATGACTATATTAGAGGTAGAAAACTTAAAAGTTTCATACTCAAATCATATTGCAATAGAAAATATAAATTTTAAAGTAGAAGATGGAGAATATATTTGTTTAGTTGGAGAAAATGGTTCTGGTAAAAGTACATTGATAAAAACTATTGTAGGATTATTAAAACCTGAAAGTGGAGATATAAATTTAAATATTTTTTTAGACCAAGTATCATATTTATCACAAACTAATTTAAAAGAATTAAATTTTCCCGCTACTGCAAAAGAAATTATAATGTCAGGTGTTCAAAAACATAAAAAACTTCCATTTTATACAAAAAAAGATAGACAAGTATATGAAAAAGTAATAAAGCAATTAAAAATAGAAGATATACAAAATAGGAGAATAGGAGATTTATCGGGAGGTCAAAAACAAAGGGTATTAATAGCTAGAAGCTTAATTAGAGAGCCTAAACTTTTAATTTTAGATGAACCATCTACAGGGCTTGATTGTAATATTACTAAAGAACTTTATGAGATATTGAATAATCAGAATAAAGAAAATAAAATGACAATTATTATGGCTACTCATGATTTAGATGAGTTAAATGAAATAAAACCAAGAATTATTTATATAGCAAAAATAATTAAATATGATGGAAAATTTGAGGACTGGAAAGGATTTTAAAATGGAAGAAATATTAAATTTGTTATCTTATACATTTATGCAAAGAGCTATACTTTGTGGGATTGCCATATCTTTTTCAGCTGCATTAATAGGAGTTATTCTTACTTTAAAAAATTATTCAATGATAGGACATGGATTAGGTGAGGTAGGTTTTGCAGCATTAAGTTTAGCTGTTTTATTAAATTTACCACCAATAGCTATTTCAATACCAATAGTAATAATAGCAGCAATTATAATAATGTTAATTAGTCAAAAAAAAGGTGAGTCTGCAGATATAATAATTGCTTTAGTAGCAACTGGTGCTCTAGCAATAGGTATAATTATTACTTCATTTACTAGTGGATTTGGAACAGATACATACAATTATATGTTTGGAAGTATATTAACAATGACAAAGTCAGATGTTATATTAAGTATACTTCTTACAATATTGTCTGTAGGAATTTATATTTTTTTCTATAACAGATTGTTTTTAATAGCATTTGATGAAAAGTATGCAAAAGCTTGTGGAATAAGTGTTACTTTATATCAGTTTTTAATTGCTTTGATAACTGCATTAATAGTTGTAGTAGGAATGAGAATGATGGGAACGATGCTTATTTCAAGTTTAATTATTTTTCCAGCTATTATTTCAAAAAAATTTACGACTAGTTTTAAAGGTTTAGTTGTAATGTCTGCACTAATATCTATAATATGTTTTATAATTGGTATATTTGTATCTTTTTTCTTAAATATGCCAACAGGTGCTGGAATTGTTTTTGTGTATATTATATTATTAATTATTAGTACGTTATGTTGTAAATTAGCAAAAATCTAGATTAAGATTTTTGCTTTTTAATATTTTAAGTGTTATAATAAAAAATATTTATTTTATCTAATAGCTGTATAGAAATTTTAGAAAGAATTTTATAGGAGGAAAAGTATGATACCAGAAAAATTAAAAGCAGGAGATGAAGTAAGAGTTATTGCTCCATCAAGAAGTATGACAATTTTGAAAGATGATTGCAAAAAAATTGCGACAGAAAGATTAGAGAATTTAGGATTAAAAGTAACTTTTGGTAAAAATGTAATGGAAGCAGATGATGATTATATGTGTGCTTCTATAAAAAGTAGAATAGAAGATTTAAATGAAGCTTTTAGAAATAAAAATGTAAAAGCAATTTTAACAGTAATAGGTGGTTTTAATTCAAATCAATTATTAGATTATATTGATTATGATGCTATAAAAGAGAATCCAAAAATATTTTGCGGATTTTCTGATATAACAGCATTAGCAAATTCTATATATGCTAGAACAGGATTAGTAACATATTCTGGCCCTCATTACTCAAGTTTTGGTATGTTAAAAGGTTTTGAATATACATTAGAATATTTTAAAAAAATGTTTTTTCAATCTGATGAATTTGATATTCATTCTTCAGATGAATGGAGTGATGATTTATGGTTCATAGATCAAGAAAATAGGGAATTTATAAAAAATGATGGAATGTTTGTAATAAATGAAGGAAAAGCAGAAGGAAATATTGTAGGTGGAAATTTATGTACTTTGAATTTACTACAAGGTACAAAATATATGCCAAATATTGAAAATAAGATATTATTTTTAGAAGATGATGATTTAGCTGGAAAAATATTTTTAATGGAATTTGATAGAAATCTTCAATCATTAATTCATATGCCTGAATTTAAAAGTGTAAAAGGAATTGTATTAGGAAGAAGTCAAAAAGCAACATCTATGACTAAGGAAAAGTGGATTAAACTTATAAAAAACAAATCAGAACTATCTAATATTCCTGTAATAGCTGGAGTGGATTTTGGACATTCTACACCAATAATAACATATCCTATAGGAGGATATGTTAGACTAGATGCTAAAAATAACAACATAAGATTATCTATAAAGGGATAAAATAAATTTTAACATATTAAAAAATATTTTAAATTACAGATTTACGATAAAAAAGTTATAAGTAAAAGTTAGTTTAATTATATATTATAAAATTAGTATATAATTTAACATTATAAAAGAGGTAAAAAATGGTATATGAATTTGAGGTAATTGGAGAAATAAAAGGTAAAGCACGACCTAGAGTGAATACTTATACAGGTCAAACTTATACTCCTTCTGACACTAAGGATTATGAAACATTAATTAAGCAATATTTTAAAATTAAATATCCTAGATATGAACAATTAACAGGAAGAATTTCAGTAAAAATTATAAGTTATTTTAAGATCCCTAAAAATATGACTAAAAAAGATAAGGAATTAATTTCAAAGGGATTACTAAGTCCAGTTAAAAAACCAGATATTGATAATATAGTAAAAATAATTTTAGATGCTATGAATAAAATGGCTTTTAAAGATGATAATCAAATTACTAAATTAGAAACCGAAAAAATATATAGTGATGAAGAAAAAGTATATGTAAGAATAGAAGAATATTAGATATTTAGTGAATATGATACCACCAATTTTATATGTTGGTGGTATTTATTAGTTCTAGTACAAACTTTAAATGAATACACTTAAACAAAAGTATTCATTTGGAGGTTTTCTAAATATGAAAGGATTATCTATAGAAGAACGTGCAATTGCTGTTGCACAATATATTATTGAAACAGAAGATACTGTAAGAGGCGCTGCTAAAAAATTTGGTATTAGTAAAAGCAGTATACATAAAGATGTAAGTCAAAGATTATTAAAAATTAATTATGCATTAGCTATGGAAGTTAGAAAAGTACTAGATAAAAATAAAGCAGAAAGACATATTAGAGGGGGGCTGGCTACAAAATTAAAATATAGTCATGAAAAAATTTTAAATGATAATAAAGTCTGGCAAAAAAAAGTATTTTAAAAATGTAACAAAAATGAAATAAAGTTGTAATTTAAATGATAAAAAACAATCAATGAGCCTTAGAAACATTGAAATTACTGTGCTTTAAAGGAAAATACTATCTCGACAGTTTTTGACATTTTGACCTACCTGTGATATAAAAAAAACAGTAAATCAAAAGAAGTAGGTGATTGAAAAATGGGAATTTATAGATCTGAAATTGCAGACTTAAGAAAAAATATTGGAGAAAACATAGGACAAAAAATAATAATAAAAGAGTCACCTGGCAAAAGAAGTAAACCACAAGAAAAGTCAGCAATAATAGAGAATGTTTATCAAAGTTATTTTAGAGTAAAATTTGAAGAGGCAAATAGAGTAGGGTCATATAATTATACAGACTTATTTACGAGATCAGTTGAAGTTAGTATGTATAATGGAGAATCTTATGAACCATTAGTACAACCACAATTAGAAATAAAAAAACCAAGAATATCACAAGAAGCAATAGAAAATTCCTAATTTTTAGGAATTTTTTTTATATATCCTCATAAAATGGTATAAATATATATCATTGAAGGAGGATATTTTTATGGAAAAAAGCACTGTAGTTATAAATAAAAAAACTTCAAGTAACACAAAAACTTTAGAGGTAAATGGAGATATTATTGTTCCGGACATAAAACCAGATATTGTAAATATTATAAATACTAATGGAATTGCCTATATTTATAAAAAAGATATAATGACGGGAAAAGTAAAATTAGATGGAAACATAGAGACTTATATTATATATTTAGCAGATAATGGTGATACCAGAAGTATACAAACTACATTAACTTTTTCTGAAAGTCTTGAGGAAAGTAACATTTCAGATAAGTCATTTTCAAAAGAAACTATAGTTTTGCAAAGTATTGAATCCAAAGTTTTAAATGAAAGAAAATTAAGCATAAAGGCTAATATAAAAATTAAATCAGAAATTTATGAGCAAAGTGAAATTGAGATTACTAGTGATTTTAATGAAATAGAAGGGGTACAAAAATTAAAAGAAGTATTAGAAATAAAATCTATAATTGGAATGAATAAAGTGAAAACATCTATAAAAGAAAATATTTCAGTAGATGGAAATTATCAAGTGGCTGAAATACTAAAAACGGATGTAGAAATTACAAATTGCGAAAATAAAATAAGTTATAATAAAGTTTTAGCAAAAGCTGATGCTAATATTAAGATAGTATTTTTGTCAGAAGATGGAAAAATAGGAGTTGTTTCCACAACAATACCAGTTATGAGTTTTATAGATATGGATAAAATAACAGATGAAAATGTATGCAATGTTGAATATTATATTAGAAATATGTTATTCAAAGTAGATTCTAAGGAATTAAATAGTATTAATTGTCAAATTGATTTTGATGTTCATTGTGAAGCATATGAAAATAAATCTATTGAAGTAATTCAAGATATGTATGGAATAAAAAATAATATTGATTTTACGAGAAAAGATGTGGAAGTACAAATAAATGCTCAAGATAATTATGAAAAAACAAATATTAATGAAAGAATTCTAGTTGAAGATATTTTAAACATTTATGATGTAAAATGTGTTCCAAAATTATTAAATAGAAATAAATCTGGAAACTTCTTTAATTATGAATGTGAATTAGCTTTAAGTATTTATTATGAAGCAGATAATAGAAACGGATTAAATGTAAAAAATGTTACTTTACCTTTTATGGTTAAACTAGAAGGGGATGACGAAGATTTAGAATTTAAAATTAACAAAAAAGAATTCACAGTTAACAATGAAAATGTAGATTGTGATGTAGAAATTTTATCTAAAAAAACAAATAATAATTTAAAAACAGTAACTATTATTGAAGATGTTACTTACAAAGAAATAGAAGAAGATGATATGTATAAAATGTTTATGTATTTTGTTAAACAAGGTGATACATTATGGAAAATTGCTAAAAAGTTTAGAGTGAGTATAGATGATATTGTTTCTATAAATAAACTTGAAAATCCAAATAAAATTAATGTTGGAGATAGACTTTATATCATGAGATAAAGACGGGAAAACCGTCTTTTAATATATTATTTTGGAGAAAATTATGAAAGATAAATTGTATTCTAGAAAAAGAATTAGATTACCAGATATTAAAAATTTAAACAGCATTAAAATTATTTTAATTATTTTATTTTTTTCACTTTTAATTATATTATATATATTTTTAAATACAGCATATCCTGTATTTAAAACTTCTTGTGAGACTGCAGCAGCTTCGAAAGGAAATAAGATTGTTAATGACGAAGTAAATAAAGTAATGAAAAATTATACATATAATGATTTAATTAATATTGATAAAGATACTAATGGGAAAATTACATTAATAGAAGCAAATTCTATATACATAAATGAGATTGTTAGTAAAATAAATACAAATATCCAAGCAGAGTTTGATAAAATACCTAGAATAACAGTTTTTATAAATATGGGTTCAGTTAGTGGAATAAGTTTTTTAAATAAATTAGAACCAAGTTTTTATGTTGAACTAGAAAGTGCAGGAAATTTTGACTCTACTATTAGAACAGAATTTAAATCAGTTGGTATAAATCAAACACATCATAAGATATATCTAGATATAGCTGCTAGAGTTGGAATATTAACTCCTCTAGGAACTTTTGCAAAGAATATAGATACAGAGGTATTGTTGACAGAAGCTATTATTGTTGGAGAGGTTCCAGATACATATTATAATTTAGAAGGAATTACTTTGCCAGAGGATACATATAATTTTATAGAATAAGAATATTTAATATAAAACTATAAATAAAATTTTTTTATATATTTGAAATTTTAATTCAAATATATAGTAATTTTATTTATAATTTAAGATATTTTATTATATAATAATTAAAAAAAAATTAATATAAAAATTCAGTAAAATAATCTATTTTTTACTGAATTTTTATATTATAAGGAGTTTAATATAATATGAAAACTCCACTCAAAATTTTATTTTTGCAAATTGAAATTAAAAAATAATTTTAAATTTTTTTTCTAAAATAAACAATTTTAATAAGTTGTAGTAAGCTTATTGTAAAATTTAATATTTCACTCATATAAATTGAAATTAAATAACCTAATAATCCCAATTTTGGAACAACAAAATATATAAAACTTATACTAATTGCTAAGTCTAATATATTTATAAGCATAACACCTACTTGAGCATCTAAGCCTCTTAAAATACTATCAACAACGGTATCAATATAAATAAATGTTGCTAAAGGAGCAAGAATTTTTATGTAGTATCCTACTGACGAATCTTTATAAATTAAACTTCCTAATGAATTTGAAAAAATAAATAATATTATTGTTAAGCCAATTGCAGCTCCTCCAATCAAAAATAATAATATAGTAGTTATCTGTTTTGTCCTTTTATAATCTTTCTTAGCATTATATCTTGCAAATTCTGGAATGAGAAGACTCGCAAAAGACTTTACTAAAATATCTGGAAACATAATAATAGGTAATGCCATTCCATTAATTATACCATATTTGGATAATGACTCACTACAATTAATACCACTTCGTTCTAAACTTGAAGGAATAATTAATTGTTTTAAAGTAGAAAGTCCAGAACGTATATAAGATGTAATTGCAATAGGAATTGATATTCTAACAATACGATATGTATAATCATGCTTTTTTGTGGTTTCTAAAGAATTGTTGTATTTTCTTTTGTCAAACAAAAAAATTATATATATATAGACAAAAGAAATTATTTCAGATGTTACATCTCCTAAAATTAATGAGAAACATGCGTAATTTAATCCGGCTGGTAAATATAAATTGATAATGAAAGCTGTTATTAATACTTTTGCTATATGTTCTATAAATTGACCAATTGCATTTTTATATATTCTACGTACACCTGCAAAATATCCTGAAATTGCAGATGACATAGAAATTAAAGGTAGTGCAAGACATATAAGATAAATTACTAATTTATCAACTTTGTTATGAAGACATTTATTTATAATGAAATCAGTATTTATAAAAAATATTAAGCTAGTAAAAATACTAGTTAATAAAGTTATATAAATACATTTTCTCATAACTTTTCGTATACCACCATTATTATCCAATGCTAGTTCTTCTGAAATAACACGTGTAACTGCTAAGTTTATACCAGATGTTGCAAGTGTTATTCCAAATAAATATACAGACATTACTAATTGATAGATTCCTAAGTTTTCAGAGCCAATTTTTTGAGATACGTATGCTGTAAAATAAATGTCTATAGCTCTAAAAATAACAGAAGTTATTATTAGTATTGATGTATTAAAAATAAAAAATTTAAATCGTTTCAATTATATAAAATCTCCTAAATATAGTTATTATAGAGTATATGAAATTATTAAAAAAATAGAAGAAATAGTTTATGAAATTTTGTATAAAACTTTATAAAGTAGAAAATAATAACAATAAATTGTTTTAAGAGGTGAGATGATGGAAGAAAATTTAAAAAGATTATATGAAAGTTTTGAAAAATATGATTTTTGTAGCGATATATTAAATGATATTAATGATGTTGAAATGATGATAAAAGATAATAATTATGATAAAGAAAGAGTAATAGAAATTGAGTCTAAATATTCAGTTGAGACTATGTTTTTAATGGATTTAGAACATTCACAACAAACAAATAAAGTCGGTTTTGAAGATAATTATGAAGATGCTGATAAGCAAGTTTTATTAAATTTAAAAGATAGATTATATTTAATAGGTGTATATAAAATTCTTAAAGAAAAGGGAAGAGAGATTACAAAAGAAATAATAGATGGTAGCTATGAAGATTTAGTTAAAATAATAGAGGATGAATAAATTAAAAGAGAGCTCTAATTACTAAAATTAGAGTTCTCTTTTTTATATAATTTAAAATTATACTTAATAATTTATTAATAATCTAATTGATTAAATAACTAACAATTGAATGACTATCTAAATTATCAGAAATAACAATATTTTGCATACATATATTATATTCATAATTTGAATTAGTTTTATTTAATAAAACAATAACAATACTATTGTTTGTATTTTTAAAAGTAGTAATTTCTATATTATCAGTATATCTGCTGAAAGCAATACGTTTGGCTCCAGGTTGGATATATTTACTAAAATGTCCAATATAATAATATGTTAGATTTTTTATAAAGTCAGTATTATTGAAATTAAGCATAATAGGACTATTACAATAATTATGTTTATGATTTGGACCGCCTTTATTATCAAGAAATATATTCCAATCTATATAAGCATTTGCACCAGCATTTAAGTCTCCTAAAATTTCGTGACCATAAAGTTCTGCATTGTGAACTTCATCTTTTGAATCGAATTTAGAATATCCAGTACATCCTTCAGTATGAATTAGCAATTTTGTAGGAAAAGCTTCTCGTGTTAAAGAAATATTTTCAAAATGATCACCAGTATAATAGTGAAATGCAATTCCTACAACTGATTCTAAAGCTTTATTATTATTCAATTCTGCTATGGTTCTTGAAAAAAGTTTATCTTTATTATGATCCCAAATTAAAATTTTAGTATTAATATTATTTGATTTAAAAGTAGGATAGAGGTTATTTACAACAAATGATATTTCTTCTTCAGGAGAATAAGTACATGATTCCCAAATTTGAACAGCGTTAGGCTCGTTTTGAACAGTTAAATAGTCAATTTTTATATTTTCTTTTCTATAAGATTGTACATATTTCACTAAGTAGTTAGCCCATGTATTTTTATATTTTTCAAGTAATTTTCCACCTAAAACAAGCATTTTATTTGACTTCATAAATTTAGGTGGACTCCAAGGTGAAGATAAAAATTTAATATTAGGATTTATGTTTAATGCTGATTTTATAGAAGGAATAATATATTCTTTATCTTGTTCAATAGAAAAATCAGAAAGATTTTCTTTATAACTATATGAATAAGATTTTATAGAAAAATCTGAACTTCCAATTGGTAATCTACATATATTATAATTCAGACCATTTGTGGAAAAATATGCATTTAATGCAGATGTTTGTTTTTCTTTAGAAAGCTTTGTTAATGAGTATCCAGCAGCTTCTGTTATAGCTCCGCCAAATCCTAATATTGTTTGATATGTAATATTAGGATATATATTTATTACTTTATTTTCTATTTTTTCTGAATACTTTTGTATTTTTATATTTTCATATTTTTTAAAAAATAGATTTTTTTTATAATTTGTTTCTATTTTTACAATTTTCAAAAAATCATCTCCTTTTTTAAAATAAATATTAATAATTCGGTATAAATATGAAATTATTTTTTCGTTGAATGATTATAGTATTTATAATATAATATTTTTAATGTTTTAAAATCTTGTTCTGTAAGCTATATTTGTTCATAATATATAAAAATAGGAGGAGAATATGGGATTAATAGAAGTTTTTCTTATCGGGATAGGACTTGCAATGGATGCTTTTGCTGTTTCCATTTGTAAAGGCTTGTCAATGAAAAAGATGGAATGGAAAAAAGCATATATAATAGGTTTATATTTCGGTGTTTTTCAAGCTTTAATGCCAGTAATTGGATATTTATTAGGAATAGGCTTTGAGGATAAAATTACAAGTATTGATCATTGGCTTGTATTTATATTATTAACTTTTATTGGTTGTAATATGATAAAAGATTCATTTAAAAAAAATGATAAAGATGCAGATGAAAATATAGATTTTAGAACTATGTTGATTCTTTCTATTGCAACTAGTATAGATGCTTTAGCAGTTGGTATAACTTTTGCATTTTTTAATGTTAATATTTTTTTGGCAATTAGCATAATTGGAATTGTAACTTTTGCTATTTCAACTATTGGTGTTAAAATAGGAAATGTTTTTGGGGATAAATATGAGTCAAAGGCTGAAATAGCGGGTGGAATAATTTTAATATTGATAGGATTAAAAATATTATTAGAACATTTAGGAATTTTGATTTTATAAAAAAAAAGAAACAATTAGATATAAATTTATGATATAATAAGGATAATTAATTATAGAAGTATCATATATAGAAAAGGAGTTTTTATGAAAAAAGTAGTTGTAGTTATTATATGTATTGTATTGATTATTTTAATAGGATTATATTGTAAAAGAGTAAAAAAAACAGAAGTAAATTCAGATATTATTGAAACTGAAGAGGGGATGAAAGTCACTATAATTGGTGGTAGTAATATGGAAGATAAAGGAAATATTAATTCTGCAGGATATATTATAAGAAGTAAAAATAATCAATTGATAATTGTTGATGGAGGAAGAGATGTAGATGCAGAAATTATTTTTGATTATATAATAAAATTAGGTAATGGTACTGTTAATCATTGGTATATTACACATCCACATCATATAGGAGCGCTTATTAAATTATTGGATGAAAAAGAAATAACTGTTGAGAATTTATATTACTCTTTTAATTCTGATGAATGGTATAAAGAATATGATAAAAGAGGATATGAAGTAGAACATTCTATGATAGAACATTTGAATAATAAAAAAATAAAAAATAGAATTAGTTGTACAAAAGATCAGATAATTGAAATGGATAATATAGAGTGTGAGATTATAAGGATTGCAAATCCAGAAGTAACAAAGTCTGATAATGGTAATGATAGTAGTATGGTATTTAAAATGACTGCTAAAGATGTTAATAAAAGTATGATTTTTTTAGGTGATGCATTTACATATACAACAAAAGAATTGTTAGAAAATACTGAAAAATTAAAAGCAGATGCTGTACAGATGGCACATCATGGACAAAATGGTGTTAATAGAGCTGTTTATGAAGCAATTGATCCTGAGCTATGTTTTTTTAATTGTCCAAAATGGCTATATGATAATAATTTAGATGATAAAGGATATGATACAGGCGATTGGCAAACTATAGAAGTAAGGTCATGGCTAGAAGCTATGGGAACTACTAATATTCTTGCTTACGAAGGAGATCAAACAATTAAATTTACTTCTGAAGGATTTGAAAAAATATAAGTTTCTTATTAAAAAGAAAACCTGTTAGACGTTTGGTCTAACAGGTTTATATAATTTATTAAATTACTTGTATTTTTATCTTTTACTAAATTGTGGAGCTTTTCTAGATTTTTTAAGACCGTATTTTTTTCTTTCTTTCATTCTTGGATCTCTTGTTAAGAATCCATTAGCTTTTAATATTGGTCTAAATTCACTATTTGCTTCATTTAATGCTCTAGAAATTCCATGTCTTATGGCACCAGCTTGACCTGTATAACCACCACCAACAACTTTTACTATAACATCATATTTGCCTATTGTATTTGTAACAGCAAAAGGTTGATTAACTATAACTTTTAATATTTCAGAACCAAAATATTCATCTAATTTTTTTCCATTAACAATGATTTCACCTTTTCCATTCATTAATCTAACTCTAGCAATTGATTCTTTTCTTCTTCCTGTTCCTTGGAATACTATATTTTCAGATTTTTTTGCCATATTATTTTACCTCCCAAACTATAGGTTTTTGAGCTGAGTTTTCATGTTCATTACCAGAATATACTC
>CANQEK010000034.1 GCA_947594985.1 uncultured Clostridia bacterium | reverse complement strand
AGTCGTAATCAAAGAAATGAGGATGCTATTTTGAAATCTTATTTTCAAAAACAAGGATTAAGTGAAGATGAAATGAATACTGCAATCCAAAGTTTTAAAGCAAAAAGAGAACAAGATAGCAAGCAACAAAAGGTAGATAACGAAAATCTACAAAGTCAACTTAAAGATGCAAATGCTAAAGTATTAAAAGCTCAAATTGAAAAAGAAGCTTTAGTACAAGCATTAGATCTTGGAGTTGATATTAAAACAGTACCTTATATTACTAAATTAGCTAATTTTAACAATGTTATTGGAGAAAAAGGCGAAGTTATGGGAGATAAGGTCAAAGAAGCTCTAAACAAAGTTTTAGAGGATGTTCCTAGTTTAAAAAATAATGAAGAACAAAGAACAAAAGGAGTCCAAGTAGGTGCAGATGCATCAAATGGTACTCAACCTAGTGGAAGTTTATTTAATTTTGGTTTCACTGGTGTAAGAAAGCATGAATAAAGAAAGAGAGAGTGAAAAAATATGGCAAAATTAAATTATGCCAAAGAATACAGTCAAGAATTGGCACAAGCTTATCCTTATGTATTATACTTTGGTGCATTATGGTCAGCAATTAAGCCTGATGTAAAATTTTTAAATGGTAATACTGTAGAAATACCTAGTTTAACTGTAAAAGGTAGAAAAGATGGAAACCGTGATACAATTGGAAGTTTCGGTAGAAATTTCGATAATGCATGGGAAACAAAAGTTCTAAAAAGACATAGAACTTGGGACACATTAGTTCATCCAAGAGATATTGATGAGACTAATCATGTTGCATCAATAGCAAACATTACTAAAGTAATGAACGAAGAACAAAAATTTCCAGAAATGGATGCAGAAGCAATAGATGCTCTTTATACATTAAAAAATGAAAAAGAAGCAATTGTTGCATTATCAAATGGAACTATTACTGTTGAAAACGTATTAAGTTATTTTGATACCCTAATGGATAAAATGGATGAAGATAGAGTTCCAGCATCTGGAAGAATATTATATGTTGATACATTTACTAAAACAATGATTGATACCGCTAAAGATGTTGTTAGAACATCTGGTAATACAGTTTTAGGAAGAACTGTTTCAAGAATTGATGAAGTGGAAGTTGTCAGTGTTCCAACTTCAATAATGAAAACAGCATTTGATTTTAAAGCAGAAGATGGTTTTGCTGCAAAAGAAGATGCTAAAAATGTAAAAATGATGTTAGTTCATCCAAGTGCAATTATTCCAGTTGTATCTTATGAATTTGCACAATTAGAATCACCAAGTGCTTTATCACAAGGTAAATATGTTTACTTTGAAGAAGCATTTGAAGACATGTTTATTTATGATAAAAAACATTCAGGAATTCAATTTGCTGTAGAAGAAACTACTCCCTAATCCTGCCCAAAAAAAGGTAACTGTTAGTCTACCTGAGGGCGAAGTTTTAGGAATAGATGTAAGCTCGCTACAAGAGATTGAAATCAATGATACTAAAATAACTGGTACTTCAAAGTATGTTGAAAGTTTTCCAAAATTTAGTAGAAGTGCTAAAGTAACTTCTTAGCAATTAAATGTGATGAAGCCACGAAAGGCGAAACAATCAATTGGGAATTATCTGAAGCCAAAACAAAAGGCAAGGGTACTTTAGATGAAGATGGAATCTTAGTAGTTCAATTACATTCTAATACTCAATCTATAACACTTAAAAATGATACAACATCTAAAGTGTTAGACTTAACAGGCTTAACGTTAAGTCCATCAGAATAGGAGTGAGTTAATATGGCAAGATTCAAAAACAAAAAAACTGGTGAAATTGTAGAAGAGCACCTTCTTTATTATATTGAAAAATTGAAAAACAATTCTAATTATAAAGAAGTGACCGAAAAACAATCTAAACCAAAAAAAGAAAATACTGAAGTGGAAAAAGAAAAACCACTTCAATAGGAAGGTGGTTTTATGGCACTTTATGTAAATAAAGAATATTATTTAGATACATTTAAAGGAACAATACCAGAAAATGAGATTGAAAAATATTTAAAATTAGCTCAAAATAAAATAGACCGTATTACTCTTAATAGAATTGTAGGAATAGGTTTCGAAAATCTTACTGAGTTTCAAAAAGAAAAAGTAAGAGAAGCTATATGCTATCAAGCAGATTACATTAAAGAAAATGGCTATAATGATGAAGACAATAATAACATTTCTTCATATAGCGTTTTAGATATATCTGTAAATGTTAAAGATTTATCAGAAGAATCTAAAACGAAAGCCAAAAAAGAATGTATGAGTGAAATAGCATATGATGCAATAATTCAAACTGGATTAACTTCTAGAAATTGGAGATTCAATGGCTAATAAAGTTAAGATTTTACCTTTTCCAAATTGGCTTTTAATGACAGATTATTCTGTTATCTTAAATGAAGAAGGTATTTCTGAAGACGGGGAACCTATTATTTCATTTAATGGCAGTGGTAAATGTATTTGGAGTGAAAAAGCTAAAAGAATTATAGATTCGAATGGAAAAGAAATAACTTTGCTTGGTAGGGTTATTATTAAAGGTGATATAGCGCCATCATTAAAATCTGTTAGTGATGGTGCTATTACTATAAATGGCTGTAGTTATGAGATATATGCTGGATATAGACCTAGAAATCCTAATGGTACAGTTCATCATACTATGTTTGAGGTAATGTAATGAAAGTAAAAGCTAAAGTTAATCCTAACCATCTAAAGTATATGAAAAGTATATGTACTGAGGCATTAGTTGAAACAGCGGATGCTTTAAAGAGCAATTTACAACAAAGTCAAACAATTCCGTTTGATACAGGTAATTTGCAGAATAGAAGTGTATTTATAGATAGTAGTAAAAAAAGCAAGGGAATTGTATCTATTTGCTATGATACGCCCTATGCTAGAAGACTTTACTATCATCCAGAATATAACTTTCAAAAAGTACATAATCGTAATGCTGGTGGTATGTGGTTTCAACCATATGTAGATGGTAAGAAAAAAGATTTTGCTTCTAAAGCTTTTACAAGAATATTGAGAGGAAAATTATGACACTAAAACAATATAAAGATTATTTCAAAAAGGAATTTAAATGGACTGATTCTATAAGCATAGGAAAAATAGATAACAACCAAGATAAAGCTATTTGCTTTTACAATTCTCAGAGAGAACAATCTTATATTGGTATATTAGGTGGTAAAACAAATCGAAGTACTGATATAAAACCTATAACCATTCTATTAAGATATACTAAAAACCAGGATAGTGCTGAACAAATGGCACAAAAAATATTTGAGTTCTTTGAAGAAAGGACTTTTCTTATTGATTCAAAAAGAATATTTACAATGATGATTTATTCAACTCCTATTTGTTTAGGAACTGATGATGAAAACGTTTATGAATATTCAATAGAATTAGATTTTTACGAAGAAAGGTAGGATTGATAAATATGGCAACATTTACTGCAGGACAATATGCAGTTAGTGAATGTGAAGTGGCTGTTAAAACGCAAGAAGAAACATATTCACCAATTGCAGATTTGGAAGAATTAAGTATAAGTGTTGAAAACAATACAGAAACTTGGTATTCAATTAATGATAATGGATGGCAAAATGCTTTATTAACAGCTAAAGCATTAAGTGGTTCATTTAGCGGGAAAAGAACCGTTGGCGATGCGGGAAATGATTATATTGACGGATTACGTTACAAAATCGGAAAAGAAGCAGAAGCCGACTTTAAAATTACATTCCCTGATGAATCAACATTAGAATTTACAGCGGTGGTTGGATTAACTGACCTTTTAGGTGCTGCAACAGACGTAGCACCTTTAACTGGTGATTTGACTGGTAAAGGTAAACCAAAGTTTTCACCAAAAGCAGGCTAGGGTAAGGATAAATAATCTTTACCCTTAATTTTTTTATAAGAAAGGAAAGAAGAAAATGAGAATAATTGATACAGGAATAACAAAAGAAATTTTAAGCGGTGATAATCATCCACAATTAAAAATAGGTGATAAATGCTATACAGTTGATGATAGACAAATTACTTTTGAAAAAATACAAGAAGTTCAACAAGATATTAAATTAAAAGAAAATGAAAGAACAAATAAAATATTTGAATTGGCTTTAGGAAAAGAGGCTACTAAAGAAATTGAAGAGATGGAATTATCAGTAAGCAATTTTATTTATTTAACTTATTGTATTATGGGTGCAATAACAGGAGAAGACCCACAAGAATTGCAAAAAATGGCAAAAGAACAATCAAGAAAAAACTAGTTGTCCCAGAATCATACTACGATATGAAATTCGATTGGGACAAAATTGTATCTAGTTTTGCTCAACAATATGGAATAAGATTACACAATGAATATGATACTATTTCTTGTCAAGAATTTAGACAATTATTATCTAATTTGAATGGCGATACTCCATTAGGATATGTAGTTCAAATAAGGTCAGAAAAGAATGTGAAAAAAATAAAAGAAATGACTTCACAAGAAAAGAAAATCCGTTTTGAGTGGGCACAATTTAGAAGTAAACAGAATAAAAAAGATAAAATTTATTTAAAAAAAGAAGATATATCAAATGTATTTTCTAAGATGTTTAGCTAGGAGGTGATAATGTGGCAAAAGAAAGTGCTGGAAAAGTACAAGTAGATTTGGAGTTAAATAATAAAAATTATAATAAACAATTAAATTCAAGTCTCAAAGGAACAGAAAATGCTTTTTCAAGTTCTATGAAAAAAATTGGAGGTTTTATTGCTGGAGTATTTGCTGTTAAGCAAATAGCAAGCTTTACTAAATCTTGTATAGATAGTGCTAGTAAGGTTCAAAGTGCTTTTACAGGATTAAATAGTATTGTTCAAGGAACAGGAAATTCATTTTCACAAGCTCAAAAATTTGTCGAAGAATATACTAAAGATGGTTTAGTTTCAATCGAAGAAACTGCAACTGCATACAAAAATTTACTTGCTAGAGGTTATGATACATCACAAATAGAAGATGTCATGACTAGATTAAAAGATAGTGCTGCATTTGGTAGGCAAGCATCTTATGATTTAGGTGAAGCTGTAGTATCAGCTACTGAGGGTCTAAAAAATGAAAATTCAATTTTAGTTGATAATGCTGGTGTTACAAAAAATGTTGCTAAAATGTGGGAAGAATATGCAAAAGCTCATAATACTACTACATCAGCAATGACTCAAGCACAAAAAATAGAAGCAGAATACAATGGTATAATGCAAGAAACACGTTTTCAAGTTGGCGACGCAACAGCTTATACAAGAACGTTTGGAGGTCAAATACAACAATTAAAATTTAATTTTAATCAAATGACAGTCGCAATAGGAAAAGTAGTAGCACCAATTGCGCAATTATTTATACCTATAATAAATTCTGCAATGAGTGCAGTTACAAATTTCTTTACCAAAATTCAAGGTATTCTTAAAGTATTTGGTTTAGAGATGCCAAATGTTGTATCTAAAGCGAGTTCGAGCATGTCTAATTTGGGAGGTAGTGCTGTTGATACTGCAAGCGATATAGCATCTACAGGAACAGCAGCTAAAAAGGCGGCAAAAGAAGTTAATAGAGCTTTTGCTGGAGTAGACGAAATAAATGTTTTAAATACTCAAAAATCAGCTTCTGGAGATAGTAGTTCTACAAGTAGTAATATTCCTAATATGGAAATAGATACTGGTGCTTTAGAAAAAAGTACTAGTATTTTTGATAAACTGCTTAAAAAAACTTCGAAAATACAAGATGCACTAGCATCCATTTGGAATTCAAAGCCAATAAAAGCTTATAGAAATTTGATAGAGACTGAATTTGATTTTATTAAAAAATTAACTGTACAGCTTGGAAAAGATTTATGGAGTAACATGAGCTTAACATGGAATAACATTAAAGACAACGTAGGGGTGACTTTAAGCAATATAAGTTTACTATTTACAAATATGTGGACAGATATGGCTAATGGTATACAAACTTGGGGACAACCTATTATCAATAATATAAGTGGTTTGTTTAATTCTATTTGGTCAACTGCAATAGACCCAGCAATTCAATTGATAACACAATCATGGGCTGATTTTAGCGGAACATTAGTTGACCTATGGAATGAACATGGTCAACCATTAGTTGATAACATTGGAGAATTTGTAAATAAGGTTATCGGTTTGTTTCAAAAAATATGGGATGATATTTTGGAACCAATAATCACACCATTTTTGGAAACATTAAGTTGGCTATGGGAAGAACATATAAGTAAAATGGTAGAAAAAGTGGGAGACTTTATTGGAAAATTGGTTAATGGTGCATTAGAAATTTACAATAAATTCGTAGACCCTATTGTTAAGTTTTTAATGGATGTTTTTGCGCCTGTATGGTCAAGAGTTTCAAGTACAATCATTGGTGTTATCGGAACTATAATTGGATTTTTAAGCGACTCAGTCGGAAATGCAATGGAATACTTAGGAGGAATAATCGACTTTGTTACCGGAGTATTTACTTTAAATTGGGACAAAGCATGGAACGGAGTAAAGAATATTTTTAAAAGTATTTTTGATAGTTTAGCAACAATATTTAAGGTACCGATAAACTTAATTATTGACGGAATTAATGGCTTTATATCTGGATTAAATAAAATTAAAATTCCTGATTGGGTTCCTGGCGTTGGTGGAAAGGGATTCAATATTAAAAAAATTCCTAAATTAGAAGAAGGTGGATGGATACCTAGAAACGAGCCACAACTTGCTATTGTTGGTGATAATACTAGAGAACCTGAAATTGTTACGCCAGAAAGTAAAATATACGATCAAGTTGACCGTGCAATAAAAGCAAATAATGGTACTAACAAGCAAGAAATAGAATTGACACTTAACGTAAAATACGAAGATGGTCGTAAAATTATTAAGAAAATAAATCAAGCTGAAATAGAAGCAGGAGAAATATTGTTATTAGTTTAATGATATTTCTCTTTTACTTTAAGAAAGGATAATGTTTTATGAAAGATTCACAATTTGAAGCAGACGGGATTTTATTTACCGCTGATACGGTTCAATACGAATACTCACAATTGGATGGTGATAGTGCTGGGAGAAGTGATGATGGAACAATGTATAGAGATGTAATAGGCTTAACCAATAAAATTTCATATGATTTCATTGATTTCAGAGGCGAAAAAGAAATTTCAAATATTTTAAAATTGCTAGAAAAAACAAGTTGTACACTTAAATATTATGATTTGAAAGAAATGGGATTCATAACTAAGTATATGTATGTGGTTGGAGATTCTGTGAAAATCAAAAAAATTGGCGAAGAAAGAACTGTCGAACCATTTCAAATTAGATTTATTCAAATGAATGTTGATGATATAGGATGATGATTTATGTATAGAATAAGCGATGAATATAAAAAATATATCGAAGAAAAAACTTCTATTTCTCCAAAAAGCAAAATTGTCGTTGATAATATTGAATATACTGGTCAAGTAATTAAAACTGTCCCAAAAATTTCACATAAAAACGAAAAAATGATAGGCGGATTTCCAATAAAAACATGTTCGTTTGAAATATTTGATTTAGATAATTCTTTAAATTTTTTGGGCAAAGAAATTACTGTTTATCGTGGAATTGTTATTGATGGAAAAACAGAATATGTTCCTCAAGGAATATTTGTTCCAACCGCAGACAAAATAAAAACAAATATTTCAGAAAAAACTATATCGTTTGATAATATACAAGATAAATCACAATTTTTTGATTCCAAGTATAAAAGTAATTTAGATTGGAGCGAAAAACATACAGGTTTAGAAATAGTACAAGATATTTGTGATAATTTAAATATTGAATTATCTGATGAAAATTTTAATTGGTCCACATTCAAATTTCCGCAACCAAATTTTGTTGAAAATATAACATATAGAGAAGTAATAAGTAGACTTGCTGAAATTGGTGGTAGTATTGCATTTATTGACAGATTAGGGAAATTAATCATAAAAGAACAAAAATCTACAGACTGTTTTATTGAAAGAAAAAGATATAAAACATTAAGTAGAGAAAATCAATTTTTAATAAATACTGTTGTTTTAGGAAAAGATGGAATTGATGATGACATCATTTATCCAGAAACAATAGAAACAGAAAGAGTAGAATGGAAAATAATAGATAACCCATATATTGATTTATACAGAAAAGAAATGATTGAAGAAGTATCAAAATATATTGTTGGAAAATCAATTGTTCCTTTTGAAATGAGCGATTTCGTTGATGGATTTTATCTTGATATAAATGATACCATTTCAATAGTAGATAGAAATGGTGAAGTTTTTACTGGTATAATTTTAAATTACGAAAATACAAGTAGAATTAAATCTGCAGTTAGCGCAAAAGTTCAAGAAGAAAATAAAAGTAATTACAACATTGCAGGAAGTAATAAACAAGAAATGAGGCAAGTAAAACAGCAGGTAGACCATGTAAATCAAACGATAACATCTTTGGCAGAAGAAGTAAGTCAATATGATGAAAAAATATCTCAGGTAGAGCAAACAGTAGATGAAATATCACAAAAAGTAAATGAAGTGGTAGATTTAGAAAGAGAAATAACTACTCATAGTATGTTGCATATTCCAGATGCAAAAGAAGGACCTTTATTAAATCTAACAATAGATGGTGAATTATCGTATATCTACCCAGAAGATACTTTATATCCATCAAATGATTTGTATCCACTTGCTAGTGAGTTTATCTTAGTAGTGGACAAAACAGAAAAAATGTCAGACGAAGCAGTACAAATAAAGCTTCCATTTGATTATTTAGGAAAACAAGATAAATTCATTGCAGAAAATGGAACATGTCATATCGAAAAATCAGATGGAACTACTGTGGATTTAGGAGCATTAGAAATACCATTATTTGACGGTGAAAATTATATTCACATAAAGGACTATACTGAACGAACAGGTAGCATATATGCAAAATATGTAATTAAAAATGACTATACAGACTATTTCGCTACCAAAGTTGAATTGAATACATCTATAACACAAACAAATGAAAAGATAGAAACAGAAGTAAGTCATGTTGAAACATTATTAGATGAACAAGTTGAAGATTTAAATTCAAAAATCACTCAAACAGCCGAAGAAATTAGTTCAGAAGTATCTAAAAAAGTTGGCGAAGATGAAATCATTTCTAAAATTAATCAAAGCGCAGAAGAAATATCAATTGAAGCTAATAAATTATCACTTGAGGGATATACAACGATAAATGATGGCTTTAGTGTTGATGAAGAGGGAAATATGTCATGTAATAATGCTAATATCAGTGGAACCTTGATAAGTAATGGAGATAATTTTAAACTTGATAAAGATGGAACTATGACTTGTAACAAAGCTAATATTACTGGTGGAAAGGTTGCTATTTCAACAACAAGTATGGATGATTATATAAGTGTTAAAAATCGAAATACTGGTGTTGAAACTAGAATAACTGCAACCACTTTTTACGGCATTAATGAAAAAGGAGAAAATCAAATTGTAATATTAAGTGCACTTGGTTCTATTCGTTGTGTTTCACTGACTCAAACATCATTAGCAGAACAAAAAAAGAACTTTGAAAAATTTAGTGGTGCATTAAAAATTATAGATGATATTGATTTGTATAAATACAATTTAAAGGCAGAAGAAAATAATCAGAAAAAACATATTGGGTTTGTTATAGGTGATAAATTTAAATATTCAAGTGAAATTACATCAGTTGATGAAAATGGTAAAGAAACAGGCGTTGACTTATATTCAATGACAAGTCTATGTTTGCAAGCTATCAAAGAACAACAAGAAATAATAAATAATCAACAATTAATAATTGAAGAACTAACAAAAAGAATTGAAAAGTTAGAAAGGAATGAAGTAAATGGCTGAGTTAAAAAAAATAGTATTCAGAAATAAAAATGAAGCAGACCCACAATTTCCAGAGGGATATGAACCAATTACTGCAGAAAATTTGAATCTGTTTCAAGATAACATAGAAGAAGTAATAAACGAAGAAACAACAGCTATGAATCAAAATGCGGATAATAAGCTCACAGAAATACAAAATAGTGCTAATACTACTTTATCTCAGGTGCAAACATCTGCAAGTAGTACATTAACACAAATAGAATCATCTGCAGATACTAAATTAGCCAGTATTCAAAGTCAAGTTGATGAAAAAATAAAAGAAATGGAAGGTATCATAAATGCAGATGAACTAAAAAAATTACAAACACAAATAGACGATATAAACAAATTACTAGATAGAGCGGTATACCAAGATGAAGTAACTGCTGAATAAAAGAAAGGAAATGATAATAATATGAAAATACTAAACGTTTGTATGAACGGGGGGGGACAATTTTTTAAAGATTGCTCCTCAGAAGATAGAAAGGAGGATAAGGCTTAATCCTATCTTTCTTTCAAATGAGGTGAAACTATGAATGTAGTTGAACTTCAAAATAAATCAAACGAAACGATAATTCAAAAAGTATGGCTACCTGTTGGAACTTTATATTATAACCAAAATGATATATCAGAAGATATAAAGAGATATTTTTATGGAACATGGGAACGTGCAAAAGGATTTTTTGCTGTTGCTGTAGATGAAGATGATTCTGATTTTGTTGAGGGAAAAACTGGCGGTGAAAAAACGCATAAGTTAACTGTCAATGAAATGCCTAGTCATAGCCATAACATTGTATATTCAAATAATGGAAAATTTATTCAATTTGGAACTGGAGGAAATAATTATAATTTACAATGGGGAAGCGCAGGCTTTAATGGTGGTGCTGAAACCATAGCTGCTAGCACAGGTGGAGGTCAAGCACATAATAACTTGCCACCATACAAATCTTTTTATGCTTGGATTAGAGTTTCGTGAGCAATTTTTAAAAAGAATGCTTATGAATAATAATATTGAATTAAAAGATAGACAAAATAATACACTTACAAAAGATTTATTTATAGATGATACTGGAACACCAAGTGAATATAATACTTACAATGCAAAAATAATTGATGAAAAGTTAAAAGATGTGTATTCAACAAATGAAATTAAAACAAACAAATTTTGGATTAATGGGAAACCTATTTATCGAAAAGTATTTTTATTAGATGGTCTTAACAACACTAGTAAAGTATATATTGATGTTGTTACTGGCATCGAAGGAAAAAATGTTATAAGTATTACAGGCGGTGGTAAAGCATCGGATGGTGTGTTTACTGTTTTTGGTTATAATTCAAGTGCTACAAGTGGCTTCTTTTCAATCCAATTTAATGCAGCAAATCAATTTTATGTAACTACTTCATATAATTTTTCAAATATTATTGCAATCGTAGAATATACAAAGTAACTAATTAAGCAAGTGTATTAATTAAGCCAAAATTATATGGCAAAAGAAAAAAGAAAATTTTCTGATAGAAACAATAAAGAAATAATACCAGATATATTAATAGATGAAGATGGTGTAGCAGAAGATACAAATACCTATAATGCTAATGCAATAAACAAATTAATAGGTCAAATAATTGAAACAGGAAGTAACAGTAATGGAAGCTGGATAAAATTTTCAAATGGAATAATGATATGTTGGCAAAATATAGAAGGAACAACAACTTTCCAAACTTCTTGGGGAAATTTATATCATTCTTCTCTATTGAGCTTTCCTGATTTTCCACAAAATTTTGTAGAAATTCCAAGAATTTTTATGAGCAATCACAGAACACAAAGTTCTCTTATGCCAGCAGGAGACCCATCAATAACAAAAGCAGAAGAATTTGTGCTTGTTAGACCTAATTCGGCTGGTGCTTCGTGGTATTCAGCAGACTGCCTTTCTATCGGAAAATGGAAATAAAGAAAGGATAAAAAGTAATGAAAGAAAATAAAAATATTACTGCCCTCGTTATATCAACATTAGTTAGTTTAATTGCAATAATAAGTTTTGCAGGGGCATATATAACAAAATTAACTACTGTTGAAGTGGAGTTGGCAAATGTAAGAGAAAGTTTAACATCAATTGAAACTAAACTTGATAAAAAAGATGAAAAAATTGAAAATTTAAATGAAAGACTTTTAAAAGTCGAACATAAGATAGGAGCTGATAATGATGAAAATTAATTGGTTAGTAAGATTTAAAAATCCATATTTTTGGATTCAAATAGGCATAGCAATATTAATGCCTATTTTAGCTTATTTAGGGCTATCTGTAGAAGATTTAACAACATGGAGTAAAGTAGGACAAGTATTACTAGAAGCTATCTGTAATCCATATGTTTTAGGACTTGTAGTGGTATCTGTATTTAATGCAATACAAGACCCTACAACTAAAGGATTAAATGATAGTGATAGAGCTATGACTTATACAGAACCAAAGTAGAAAGAGGTGTAAAATAATGGTTAATATAAGAAAAAATTTAATGCCATCATCATTATATAATTGGAAGAGTCCATATTCAATGACTCCAACTAGAATAGTTGTACATAACACAGCAAATGATGCATCAGCAGATAATGAAATAAAGTATATGAATAAATCAAAAGCTCAAGGTGGTGTACAAACATCATTTCATTATGCAGTAGATGATAAAGAAATTGTTCAAGGATTACCAGAAAACAGAAATGCATGGCATGCTGGAGATGGAAATGGTAAAGGAAATCGTGAAGGAATAGCAATAGAAATTTGTTATTCTAAATCTGGTGGAGATAGATTTATCAAAGCAGAACAAAATGCAGTTGATTTAATAGTAGATATCCTAAAAAGATATAATTGGGATATTTCTAAAGTTACAAAACATCAAGACTACATGAATAAATATTGTCCACATAGAACATTAGACATGGGCTGGGATAGATTTTTAAATATGATAAAAGCTAAAATGGGGCAATCAACAGCTCCATCTAGTGTACCTAAGACTACAATCAAAATATCCGATATACAAAGTGGTTACAATAGCAAATGGAGTTCAAAATTAGGTAAAATAGATGTAGATAATATTTATGGACCAGATACTAAAAAACATCTAGTAAAAGCTCTACAATATGAGCTAAACACACAATTTAAAGCTGGATTATCTGTTGATGGTATATTTGGATCTAAAACTAAAAATGCTTTTGTAAACGTTCGTAAAGGAGCAGTAGGTAATATAACTTGGTTAATTCAAGCAATGTTGTATGCTAAAGGTTATAATCCAAATGGACTTGATGGACAATTTTATGATGGAATGTATAAATGTGTAGTTCAATACCAAGAAGATAACAAGTTAAGTGCAGATGGAATAGTAGGTAAAAATACAGGATATAAATTATTTGCATAAATTAAAATAGCTAGTCTTAATTGATTAGCTATTTTTTTATGTCTAAATTTCTAAATAATCAAATATTCTATATATAATATCAATTCTATAACTTATTAATTCTTTATAGCCATCTATAATATATAAATAATTATCAAGATTTTTTTCATACTCTTCAATTTCATTTTTATATAAGATTATATCCAATATATTACTTTTATCTAGTTCTTTTAGTGTAATTATTAACTTATTTTGTAATCTAATGGCATAATACATACTATTCATCATTTCATGATAATAACCAATATAATCATATATTAACTCATTGTTTTTATCAATTGAATATGCTTTTTTTAACTTTTTAATTATTAGCTTAGATTCTGATAAATCATTTATTAATTGTTTTAATGTAGCTTTTTCATTTTTCAATGAAAATTTGTTAAATATTTCATCAAGTAATTTTTGTCTTTTTTTAAATATACTCATATTGATAGCCTCATTTCAATTAATTTATATTATATATTTTTAGATTCAATTCCGCAATACGTATTGCGGTTTTATGATTTAAAATTACTAATTTGATTTAATTGAAATGGTGATATTATGTAT
>CANQEK010000033.1 GCA_947594985.1 uncultured Clostridia bacterium | reverse complement strand
AACTCTCCAAAATCATTTAGGCTCCCGTCTTACTACAAAAGTAGTAGAGGGTTAAGTTAAATATATTTTAACATATCATATTTAACTTGTCAAACTAAATTTGACATTAATATTATATGAATATTAACTTAAATTATACATTAAAAGACTTTCTAGTAATTGGCTTTTAGAATATTTGAATAGTTATTATTTTAGTTCTTGCATCATAGCAAGAATATATTTTTTTATTCTTAACAATTCATTATCAATATGAAGATTTAACAACCGAATTAATTAAACAATCAAAAGAAATTATGAATCTTTTAAAAAGAGAGAACATTTTTAATAATCTTATAAAGTTCGATTCATCTTTTCTTAAAATGAAAAAACTTACGAAACCTTTACAGTTCGTAAGCTGTCTTAAATTGGAGCTTATAGCCAGAATCGAACTGGCGACCTACAGGTTACGAATCTGTTGCTCTACCAACTGAGCTATATAAGCATTTTGCCCTACAATTTTATGTTAATTTATTAATTGTCATTTGTAGGGCTCTTATATTTTATTTATATTTTATTCTTAAATATTATTTGTTACATTATTTTCTATATTATTTGTTGTTTTATTTTCTTCAGAATTATTTTCTTCACTACTAGAAGTATTTGTATTGCTACCATCTGTATTTTCAACACTTTCATTATCAGTAGTTTCAATGTTAGTATCTTCAGTATTGGTATTTTCATCATCTATATAATTATACAAATCCTCATAAGAAACATGATACAATTGTATTATTTGGTCATTTTTATTTACGTTAACCAAATTAATAAATCCCTCTTTGGTGTTAGAATCCATATATAAAACCCAATCTCCTAGAACGTCTATATAAGATGAATATGTATCAAGCTTTTTAACAACTTCTGGCTCATTAGAAGAACCATCTAGTTTAACTTTATATATACATACAGTTTCATTACTTTCATCAGTATAATTTAAATAATATGCATATTCTCCACTTGTATTTAAATTATATGCATCTGTTTCAAAAATTTTTTCTTCACTATTTGAGTCTATTTTAGTTCTATAAATAGTTTTTTCTAAATCTGTATAACAAACATAATCCCCCTCTATATTAACATTATAAAGTCTTTTACCACTTATTACTGGTCTAGGATTTGTTCCATCTATATTCATTATAAAAGTAGTATATTCAGTTGAATTTTCATTTTCATAATCATTATAAAGTATATAATTCTCATTAATGCCTAAAAATCCTGTATCACTTTGAGTTAAATCAGTTTTATCTGAACCATCTAATTTCATTTTACAAATATTTCTATTTATTCCAATATAGTAAACATAATTATTTGTTACATATATTTCAAAGCAATCATCACTAAATTCATTATCATTAATAACTTCTAGACCTGAACCATTTGTTCTCATTCTATAAATTTTATTATTTACTTCAACGTCTTCTTCTCCTTCATTTTCAGTATCTTCTGTTTCAATTCCTATAAAGTAAACATAATTTCTATATACATTTATAGCCATGATATCTAACTTTTCACTCATATACAATAGTTTATTTGATTTTCCATTTTCTTTAACTCTAAATATTCCCACTTGCGTACTATCTTCATTAGGAGAAAGATAATAAATCCATTTTCCTTGTTTTGCTGCATAACCATAATTTCTAATATTTCCTATACTATTTCCAATTGTATTACTACTACTATTAACAAATATTAAGCCTAATAAAACTGTTACAAAAATTATAGCTATAAAAGTTCCAATTATTATTTTATCCATCTTTTTTAGAGTTCTTTTAGATTTTTTAGAACATTCATCACAAATGTTATTTCCATCATCTGGTATTTCCTTACCACATTTTATGCAATACATATATTCCTCCCCTTATGCATATTATAAACTTAATTTTTGACCTTTTAAATAATTTAACATTAATACTGCATCTAAAACTGAAAATGTTTCAGCATTTCTCAAACAAGCTGCTTCTTTGTATTCATTTTCTAATATTTTAGTTCCTGCAATTGAATTTAGTAATACAACTGTATCCATAACAGTTACAGTTCCATCTCCGTTTGTATCACCTTTTTTAACTATTGTATATGTTTTATCATCAATTGTAACAGTATATCCTGTTCCAATTTTACCAGAAGACATTTCTTTGCCATCTTTATCTTTAATAACAGCATTTGGATATTTTGTTTTTATATGTTCATAATTAACGTCTGGTAAAGCTTCTATATAATTTTCATCAATTTTGATATCAGTTTCAATATTTACTTCGTGATTTTGATTGGTTTCAGGTGGTTTTTCTGGTTGTGTCACTGGAGGAGTAGTAGGTTGAGGACTAGGTTGAGGATTAGGTTGAGGAGCTGATGATGCTGTTCCTGAAGAAGTTCCTGAACTTCCTGTAGAAATTACACGATCCTTACCGTCTATTGTTCTTGCTACATATCCATATGTACCAGATCTATTTGAAACGATCAAGTCCCAATAATATCCTGCCACTTGTGAACCTGCTCTTCTAATTATTTTTATACTTTCATCATTATTTAAAGCTCCAATTTTTGTTCCATTAGCAGATGCTCTTACAAGTAATGCAGCAGACATATTTTTTATAACTCCATTTTCATATGTTATGGAATTTTTTACTGCAGCATTAGGTCTAGGACAAGCTGTTCTAGGCATATTTTCAAATATAGGAATTATAAATGTATATGTAGGAGCTGTATTAGAATTTCCATAATAATTTTTTAAGCTTGTTCCTTGACTTTGAGCTGCTAGAATGTTTTGTTGATATTGATGTGAGCTTACTTCTGAAGCACCTGCAACATTAAATTTTTGAAAATATAACGTTATCTGACTATATTTTTTTATGTAATCATCTTTAACCACAGTAGCACCGCCTAAGATTGACGCTCTTATTGATTTCCAGCCATGGTCATTAGCATATTTTAAACCATTGTTTATTATAGTATCTTTTCCATTTCCATAAGATCCTATATTAAAATAATTATAACATCCTACATATTGGTTATTATAACCTTGTCCATTACTTAAAGTAGAACCATTAGCTCCATGTTCATTTATAATTTTTGCTACTAAATAGTACCCATTTACATCATATTGTCTACTTGCATCTACTATAGCTTGAATAGCTTCATTATTATTTAAATAATTTCCATAATTTCTTACAACTCTAGCTATATCTTCATATGATACATCAGAGCCATTTAAATCTTTAAATTGAAAAACATCACTCTCATTTATTGAATTTCTTGGATCCATCATATATGATAATGCTTCTAAAGACGCACAACACCATTTTCCATTATCATATCTTTTATTTCCACATAATGGACATTGCCACATTCCATCATAAGTATCTCCTACTGAAAAAAGATTTTTAGGTACTACACTACTATTATTTTCTGCATGGCCTTGGTATTCTGTAGTTAATACTTCATTCCAATCCATTCCTGTATATAATGCAAGAAATATATAATTTGGATGTATTGCTCTTAAATTTTGAATAACAGCTTTATATCCTGGATAACGATTTTCATCTATTCCATCTATATTTGAAGTTAACGTACCTGCCGTTTCAGCATAAGTAAAATTAGATGTTGTGGGATTAAAAACTATTATAAAATACAAAATTGCAATCATAAAAATTAAAAATATAACTTTTTTCATTTGCATATTTATATCACCTCTTAAGTAAAATTTTCCATTTTTTACATAAAAATTATATAAATAAAGCCTTAAAAAGTCAATATTTTGAATATTACAATTATGTTAAACATTGTTTTCAATTTATTAAACTAATTTAATTATTTTTTCCCAACTTAAATCATTTTTTCCAAAGTGTCCATAATTAGTTGTCTTTTTATAAATAGGTGTTCTTAAATTTAAAGTTTCTATAATTCCTTTTGGAGTAAGATTAAATTTATTTTTAATTATTTTTACTATATCACTTTCCGGAATTTTTCCCGTTCCAAATGTATCTACATAAATAGAAACAGGTTGAGCAACACCTATCGCATAAGATAATTGAATTTCACATTTTCTTGCAAAACCATTTGCTACAATATTTTTAGCAATAAATCTAGCCATATATGCAGCTGATCTATCAACCTTTGTAGGATCTTTTCCTGAAAAAGCTCCTCCACCATGTCTACTGTATCCTCCATAAGTATCTACTATAATTTTTCTTCCGGTTAATCCACTATCCCCTAGAGGTCCGCCAATTACAAATCTTCCTGTAGGATTAATATAATATTTTGTATATTCATCTAATAATTCATTAGGAAGTATTGGATTTATAACCTTCTCTTTTATATCTTTTTTCAATTTATCTAAGTCAACAGTTTCTAAATGTTGTGTTGATACAACAATTGTATCAATTCTTTTAGGCTTGTCCTTTTCATATTCAACGGTAACTTGAACTTTTCCATCTGGTCTTATATAATCTATTATTTTTTCTTTTCTAACATCTGCAAGTCTTTTTGCAAGTTTATGTGCTAAAAATATTGGCATTGGCATAAAAGTTTCAGTTTCATCAGTTGCAAAGCCAAACATCATTCCCTGATCTCCAGCTCCTTCTGATTCTTCTTTTAAACCACTTTTTTGTTCTAAACTTTTGTCAACTCCTAAAGCTATATCTGATGATTGTTTTGATATATTTAATAAAACATTACAAGTTTTATAGTCGATATCTGTTTGACTATTATCGAAACCTATCTCAGCTATCGTTTTTCTCACTATTTTTTCAATATCTATATCAGCTTTTGAAGTTATTTCTCCTGTAACTAATATTTGTCCCTTTCCAGCTACTGTTTCACAAGCCACTCTTGAATAAGGATCTTGCTCCAAATATGCATCTAGAATACTATCTGATATATAATCACATAATTTATCTGGATGACCTTCAGTAACGCTCTCTGATGTAAATAACCTTTTCATTTTTTCCTCCTATAACTACTATTACCATTAATTATTTTTAAATTATCAATATTATTATTTTAATATTCTTTATTAATATTATTAAATTTGCATTAATAATTTGTATTAATAATTTGTATTAATAATTTGTATTAATATTTGTATTAAATATTTGTATTAAATATTTGTATTAAATATTTGTATTAAATATTTATATTTATATTTTTTTAATATTTCTATTAATATTTATTTTGCTTGATACCAGCTTTTTCCTTCTTCTACATCTACAGTAATAGGAACTTTTAATTTTACAGCACTTTCCATACAATCTTTTAATAATTTTTTCACTTCTTCTTTTTCTTCAATAAAAGTTTCTATTAATAGTTCATCATGAATTTGTAAAACTATTTTTGATTTTAAATTTCTATTTTTTAATTCATTATAAACTTTTATCATTGCTATCTTCATAATATCTGCAGCTGTTCCTTGTATTGGAGTATTCATTGCAGCTCTATCTCCAAACTTTCTTACCATATAATTTTTAGAATTTAACTCTTGTATATATCTTCTTCTTCCAAATAAAGTAGTAACGTAGCCTTTTCTTTTAGCCTCTTCTACAATATTTGTCATATAATCTCTTATTCCATGATATGTTTCTAAGTATTGATCAATATACTGTTTAGCCTCATTTCTTTTTATATCAATTTGCTCAGCTAAGCCAAACTCACTTATTCCATAAACAATTCCAAAATTAACTGCTTTTGCTTTACTCCTTAGTTGCTTTGAAACCTCTTCTACTGGAACTTTAAATACTTGTGAAGCACTAATAGTATGAATATCTGCATCTGAATTAAAAGCTTTTATCATTGTTTCATCATTAGACATATGAGCTAATACTCTAAGCTCTACTTGTGAGTAATCTGCATCAACAAAAACTTTTCCATTTCCAGGTTTAAATACTTTTCTTAATTTCTTTCCAAGTTCAGATCTTGTAGGAATATTTTGTAAATTTGGATCTGTACTACTTAACCTTCCTGTAGCTGTAACTGTTTGATGGAAAAAAGTATGAATTCTTCCGGTGTTTAAATTAATATAAGGAATCATTCCTTCTACATAAGTAGAATTTAACTTTACAATTTGTCTATATTCTAATATTTTTTCTATAATTGGATGCTCATCTTTTAATTTTTCAAGAGCATCAACATCTGTAGAATAACCATTTTTATTTTTCTTTGATGGAGTTAACTTTAATTTTTCAAACAAAATCACTCCTAATTGTTTTGTAGAATTTATATTAAATTCTTCTCCAGCTAATTTATATATATCGATTCTTAGTTCTTCAATATGTTTTTTTAAATTTGCCCCATATTTTACTAACTCTTTTTCATCAATATACATTCCTTCCCATTGCATTTCAGCTAGTATTTGTGATATAGGCATTTCTATATTATTAAACAAATCTAGTGAACCAATTTTTCTTAATTCTTCAATTAATATATTTTTTGATTTGCCTATTACATATACATATATAGCATATTTATAATTTAAACTTTCCTCATTATTATTTTTTTCTTGCATATCAAATAAACTTGTTTGAAGTCCATTATTTGATTCATCAAAGTATTCTGTAATATCTATATTTAAATATTGCCTAGCAATTTCTTCAATAGAATAAGCACTTGATGTAGCATTAAGAAGATATGCTGCTATTTCAGCATCAAACATCATATTTTCTGAATTTATATTTAATTGTTTTAACAAAATATAATCTTTTTTTATTTTATATCCAATTTTTAAAATATCTTTACTTTCAAAAATCTTTTTAAATTTTTCTTCTTTAAATTTTATATTATAAACTTTATTTTCTTTTTCATCATAAATATTAATAAAATTTATTTTATTTTTAATTATTAAATTTATACTATTATCTTCAATTGTTTCAAAATAATAATAAATTTTCTTATCATTTTCTATATTAGTTATAATTTTATTTATTTTATTTTCATCTAAAATTTCTTCATATTCAAACAAAGATTGTAAATCTTTTTCTTTTTCTTGCACATTCTCTTTAGAATCAAGATTAAATCTTTCAATATATCTATTAAATCTTAATCTTTTGAATATTTCTAAAACTTTCTTTTTATTCCACTCTTTAACTTCAAAAGCTGAAAGTTCTTTTTCAATAGGAGCATTTAAATCAATTCTACCAAGCTCTCTAGATAAATATGCTAAATCTTTATTATTTAATAAATTCTCTTTTAGTTTTCCTTTAGCTACTTCTTCTCCAGCTTCTAATTTTTTATATAGTTCATCTATAGAATTACATTGTTTAATTAGATTTAACGCAGTTTTCTCTCCTACTCCTGGGACACCAGGTATATTATCAGAAGTATCACCCATTAAACCTTTTACTTCTATTAATTGTTCTGGTTCTATCTCATAAACTTCTTTTATTTTTGCTCTATCAAAATTTTCCGTTTCTGTCTTTCCACCTTTTGTTCTAGGAAGTCTAATAGTAATTTTATCTGATGCAAGTTGAAATGAATCTCTATCACCAGTAAGTAATGTTACTTCTATTCCTTTTTTCTCTGAATATTTTGCAATAGTACCTAAAATATCATCAGCTTCATAGCCCTCTTTTTCAATTATTTTTATGTTCATTGCTTCTAGAACTTCTTTAATAATTGGCATTTGGCTTGCAAGTTCATCAGGCATTCCTTTTCTTGTACCTTTATAATCTTTATAAATTTCATGTCTTTTTGTAGGATGTTTTACATCAAATGCAACTACCATATAATCTGGATTTACATCTTCTATTAATTTAAACATTATTGCTAAAAATCCATATACAGCATTTGTATATGTTCCATCTGCAGTTTGAAGTAATTTACTACTCATAATTCCATAAAAGGCTCTATTTAAAATACTATTTCCATCTATAACAACTAACTTACTCAAAATTACCTCCTAATAATAATCTATGGATATTAATATATCATAAACTGATTAAAATTTCCACTAAATTTATGAAATAGTTGAATTTAGTTATATGTATTGATTTTACTGTGTTTTCTTTCATAGATTCTATGTTTATGAAAATCCATGTTTTAAAAAGCTATAACTTGATTATTATATTTTATATATTTTTTAAAAGAGGAATTAGTATTTTTTTTACTAATTCCTCTTCATTTTTACTAATTTCTTTTCTTCCCTTGGATTTCAAATAATACATAATGCTTTCTTTTCATCTAAAAAGTATATTTTATTAATAACCTGGTTTTTCTAAAAGTCTAAACATATTCTTTTTATATTCTTCTACTCCTGGTTGATTAAATGGATTAACTCCAAGTAAATTTCCAGAAATTGCACAAGCTTTTTCAAAGAAATAAATTAGTTCACCTATATTTTCCTCATCTAACTTATCAATTTCAATCATAAAGTTTGGAACATTTCCTGTAACATGAGCTAATATCGTACCTTCCATAGCTTTTTGATTAACATATCCAAGTGTTTTTCCAGCTAAATAATTTAGTCCATCTAAATTTTGATCATCTGTTTGTATTTCAATGTCTGAAGAATTAGACTTTATTTTTAATACAGTTTCCATTAAGTCTCTTCTACCTTCTTGAACATATTGCCCCATTGAATGTAAGTCTGTAGTAAAATCTAAACCTGTTGGAAAAATTCCTTTATTATCTTTTCCTTCACTTTCGCCATAAAGTTGTTTCCACCATTCTGTAATATAATGAAGTTTAGGTTCATAATTTGCTAATATTTCTATAGTTTTTCCTGAGTTATATAATAAATTTCTTGCAACTGCATATTTATAGCAATCATTATATTTAACATTTGATTCATTATATTTATCTTGAGCATTTTTAGCACCTTTCATAAGTTTATCTATATTAATTCCTGCTACTGCAATAGGTAATAAACCAACAGCTGTTAAAACAGAATATCTACCACCTATATTATCTGGTATAACAAAAGATTCATATTTTTCTTTATCTGATAAAGTTTTCAATGCGCCTTTTTTCTTATCTGTTGTAACATAAATTCTCTTTCTTGCCTCACTAACACCATATTTTGTTTCTAAAACTTCTCTAAAAATTCTAAATGCAATAGCTGGTTCTGTAGTAGTTCCAGATTTAGAAATAACATTTATTGATATATCTTTATCAGCAACAAATTCTAATAAATCATTCATATATACTGGACTTAAATTATTTCCAGCATATACTATTTGTGGCATTTTTCTTTTTGTTTCTGAAATTGAATTATAGAATGTATGTGTTAAACTATCTATAACTGCTCTAGCTCCAAGATATGAACCACCAATACCTATAACTACTAAAATATCAGATTCCTTTTTTATTTTCTCAGCCGCTTTTTTTATTCTATTAAACTCTTCTTTATCATAATTAGTAGGAAGTTCTATCCATCCTAAAAATTCTTTTTCATCATTTGCTTTTTCATGAAGTTTTTCATGAATTTTTGAAACTTGTTCCGCATATTTATTAATAACCTTTTCTTCTATGCTTGAATTTTCAAAATTAAATTTAATCATATTTACCTCCAAATCTATTTTTACTATTGAGATTATATCATACCTAAAAAGAATTTTATATGTTTTTTATGTGAAATTTTACTGTGAAATTTCATATAAATTTTTTTTCATCTTGACTTTTAGTAAAATCTGTGATATATATATTATGTTTGAATTATTTGTAAAAAATATATTCATATTTAAATAAAGTTCTTATACACAGTCTTACAATATTGACTTAGTGTAAAGAACATTTGGAGAGCCAGTGTCCTACGCAATTCTCCTACCCACCGCTTAATATATACAATCAGCGGTGGGTCCATTTTTTTTAGAAAGGATATAATATGGCATTTGATGGTTTTATAACAAAATCTGTTGTATCAGAACTTAAAAATTCTATTATTGGTTCTAAAATTAATAAAATCTTAGAACCAACAAAAAATGATATTATATTAAATTTATATAATAATGGTTTAAATTATAGTTTGAGTATTTGCGTAAACCCTGAATTATGTAGAGTTTGTTTGACATCTTATCAAAAAACTAATCCTCAAAATCCATATAATTTTTGTATGTTACTTAGAAAATATTTGATAGGTGGAAAAATAATAAAAATCTCTAATTATGATTTAGAAAGAACAATTGAAATAAAAATTGAATGTTATAATGAATTAAATGATTTAGTAATTCGTAAATTATTTATTGAAATTATGAGTAGACAAAGCAATGTTATATTAACAAATGAAAAAAATATTATAATAGATACTTTAAAACATTTTGATAATTCAAGAGAACTTTTACCAGCCCATGAATATACTTTTACAAATATTACAAAACAAAGTTTTCTTAATTTTTCTGATTTTAATAGTTTTATTAATTATTTTATTAATACAAATCAAACTAATTCCCTATCCTCTTATTTTTCAGAACACTTTATTGGTTTTAGTAAAACTTTCATTAATGAAACTCTTAAAAAATTAAACATAAATGATATAGATTACTCTAATGAACAATTAAATATACTTTTTAATTATTTAAAAGAACTTATATCTAATTTAGGAACTTCAAGAGTTTACTGTCAAAAAATATCTAGCTCTGATTATACTATTTTTTATGATAATAACATCAATAATGATAATAACCAAAATAATAGTAATCAAAATAACACTAATCGAAATAATACTAATCAAAACAATACTAATCAAAACAATACTAATCAAAACAATACTAATCAAAACAATAATGAAGAAAATAGTCTTAAAATTAATTATTTTTTAGATGACTTTTATTATGATAAAGAACAAGAAATGATTTTTAAAATTTCTAGAAATAATTTGTTAAAAATAGTATCTGCATCATTAAAAAAAGTTTATAAAAAATTAGAAAATATAAACTTAAAACTTAAAGAATGTAAAGAAATGGATAAATACAGATTATATGGTGAACTTTTAACTGCAAACTTATATAAAGTTGATTCAAGTTTTAACTATGAAAATTTCACTGTAGAAAATTATTATGAGAACAATAGAACTATTACAATTCCTTTAGATGTAAGTATTTCTGTGCAAAAAAATATAGAAAAATATTTCAAAAAATATAATAAATTAAAAAATGCACTTTCTATAGTATCAATTCAAAAAGTTGATGCTGAAAAAGAATTAGATTACATTGAAAGTATAGTTTTTAATTTAAGTAATGCTAAAAGTTTAAATGATTTAAACGAGGTATATGAAGAAATTTCTCAAAATATCGTTACAAAAAAAGAATTTCTAAAGAAAGAAAAAATCAAAAAATCAAATCAAAAAATATCTTCTGAAAAAGTAAAATTTGAAACAGTAGATATTGATGGTTTTACAATTTATATAGGAAAAAATAATATTCAAAATGACTATCTTAGTTTAAAATTTTCTAATCCAAATGATATATGGTTTCATACTCAAAAAATACATGGAAGTCATATTTTGTTAAGGAATCCTGAAATTTTAGATATTGAAGAAATTCCTGAAAATGTATTGTATAATTGTGCATATTTAGCAAAACAAAATAGCAAAGCAGCTTCTAGCCTTAATGTTCCAGTTGATTACTGTTTAGCAAAATTTGTTAAAAAAGTTTCTGGAGCAAAGCCAGGAATGGTTGTTTATAATAATTTTAAAACCATAATAGTAAAATAAAAGCATAGATAAAAAATAGTAGAATAAAAATATATATAATTTTAAAAATAGTAGAATAAAAATAAGTATAACCTAAGAACAATTATTTAATAAAATAATTGTTCTTTATATTATTAAACAAAACATTAATAATTATTATCCTTTATATTATAGGAATTATCGAAATAATTCCTATAATATAAAAAACAGACAATATTAATTTGAAAAAACAAAACTGTACTAAAATTTCTTTATCTCATAAATTTATAAATTTCTATTATAAAATTTTTTCCTATTTAGTTAACTCATAAGTGTCTTTTGCTATAAGAATTTCTTCATTTGTAGGTATAATATAAACTTTAATTTTTGAATCTGGAGCAGAAATTTGTCTTTCATCTCCTTTTACATTATTAGCTTCTAAATCTAATTTAACACCAAACGCTTCCAAATAAGAGCATATTCTTTCTCTTTCTTCTATTCCATTTTCTCCAATACCCCCTGAAAAAGTTATATAGTCAACTTTTTGTAAAGGTATCATCATTTTTGCTATATATTGGGCAATAATATATGCTCTACTATCTAATGCTAATATTGCTCTTTCATTACCTTGTGCAGCATAATCTTCTATATCTCTAAAGTCTGATGAAAGTCCTGATACTGCATAGGCACCTGACTCTTTATTTAATACTTTAAGCATTTCATCTGGATTTAAATCATATAACTTCATAACAATAGGAATTATTGATGGATCAACATCTCCTGATCTAGTTCCCA
The DNA here is from genome assembly GCA_947594985.1 of uncultured Clostridia bacterium. GTDB lineage: Bacteria > Bacillota > Clostridia > TANB77 > CAG-508 > Scatovivens. Next base: position 1,547 of record CANQEK010000033.1, on the reverse strand, counting down.
TAGGAATACCAGCTAAAGGTGTTAATCCCATTGTGGTATCAACAGATTCCCCATTTTTTATAGCACATAAAGACGCTCCTTGTCCTAAATGACAATTAATTACGTTTATATTTTTATTTTCTGCTATTTCTGCAATTCTTTCTGATACATATCTATGAGAAATTCCATGAGCACCATATTTTCTAATTTTATGTTCCTCATAATATTTGTATGGTAATTGATATAAATAAACCTTTTTATCCATTGTTTTATGGAATGATGTATCAAATACAGCTACCATTGGTGTATTTGGTAATAACTTTCTACAAGCATCAATTCCTGCAAGACCTGCTGGATTATGTAATGGAGCAAGAGTTATACATTCTTTTATTTCATTTATAACTTCATCATTAATTATTACTGAATTTTTTAATTTTTCTCCACCATGAACAATTCTATGTCCTATAGCTCCTATTTCATCTAAACTTTTTATTATATTATATTCTTTACTTACTAATAAATTTAAAACTTCTGATATTGCTTCATTAATATCTTTTACTGGATGATCTATTACTGTTTTTTTATCTCTAACTGTAACTTTTAAAACTGAATTAGGTGCACCTATTCTATCATAATGACCTTTCATTATTCTTATGTTATTTTCCATGTCAATTAATTGACATTTCAAAGATGAACTTCCACAATTTAATACTAAAATTTTCATTATTTTCTTGTATGATAATTTATTAAATTATCATATACTCCTTTCTCTTTTCCTCTTATTCTCTAATATTTACATTTTATTTTAATATTATTTTTAATTTTAATTTTTAATTTTAATTTTATTTTTTATTTTTTATTTTTAATATTTTATTTTTTATTTTTAATATTTTATTTTTTATTTTTTAATATTTTATTTTTAATTTTAATTTTTTATTTTTTAATATTTTATTTTTTATTTTTAATTTTTAATTTTTTATATTTTATTTTTTATTTTTTATATTTTATTTAAATATTTAATAAATTCTTTGTATCTCTTGCTATTACTAGTTCTTCATTTGTAGGAATAATATAAACAGAAATCTTAGATTCTTCACTAGAAATTTTTTGTTCTTCACCTTTAACTTCATTTTTATTTAAATCTAATTTTAATCCCATCCATTCTAAATTTTCACATATTTTCTTTCTTATATTAATTTGGTTTTCGCCAATTCCTCCTGTAAATACAACAGCATCTATTCCTTTTAAAGAAACTGCATATTTTGCAATAAATTGTGCTATTGTTTTTGTAAATAGTTCAATAGCGACTTTAGCTTTATGGTTTTCACCATAAGAAGAACTTTCAATTTCCCTAAAATCTGGGTTTAATCCTGTTAATCCAAATAAACCTGATTTTTTATTTAATAAATTGTTAACTTCTTTTGGAGTTAAATTTTCTCTTTCCATAATTTCAGTTACAACAGATGGATCTAAATCTCCGCAACGTGTAACCATTGGTATTCCTCCTAGTGGAGAAAGTCCCATTGAAGTATCTATTGATTTTCCACCATCAATAGCACATATTGAAG
>CANQEK010000032.1 GCA_947594985.1 uncultured Clostridia bacterium | reverse complement strand
AAGGGATTACTTATGTGTGCTTGAAACAACTGCACTAACACTGTTTTTTATACTGGTTTAATCTGTGAGTTACAGAAGTCTGCAACTCCTCCCACCGTGCTTTGTAGTGTATATTCCCTTGATATAAATTATATAAAAAATATGCTTCAAACTCAAGGTTTTCATTCCTATGTGTGCCTTCGAGCGAAGCGAGAAAGGAATGGTTTTTTTTATGAATTTTTATTACATGTTATCAAAAAAAACTTCACAAAATTAATTAAATGCTAAAAAAGTGCTCTTTTTTCAAGAACACTTTTCAGCAACTAAAATAAAAGGGGAATATCCTTTTAGTAGAGTTTATTTAAGTATATCCTACTTAAACTTTCTCCGATTATAATTATATAATAAAATAAATTATAAATGCTACCAAATTTCCGACCAATTTTTAACCAATTTTTGATTTTTATACATTTATAACATTTAACATAATTTGCATTGCTTTATCTCTAATATTTTTTAGCTGATTTACTGTTCTTGGTTCATTATAAACTTGCACATAAGTAGTTGCTACATAATTCCACTTTGGCTCATACATATAATAAGTTTTTATTATTAATTTTTGTTCATTATTCAAAGCCTCTAACATTCTATTAACTTTTCCTACTAAATCCCTTAATGGCTCGGCTTTTTTATTATATGCTTCTATTTCATTTATCAATTTTATTTTATCTGCTTTATTTATGTATGTTAATTTATCTTTATAGGACAATGCTATATCTTCTGTAGGTCTACTTATTTTATTTGTTTTTCCGCTTCGGCATATCAGATATTACAGGAGAATTTAAAGCCATACCTTCTATTGTTTCTTCTGCGGATTCTTTAAATTTTTTTCCATTATATTTTAATAAAACCTTATTTTTAGCAATCTTATTTTCTAATTCCTCTAGTTGTGAATTGCTTAATAAATAACTTCTTAGCATCTCCTCTACTTCGCATTTTTCATACATAATCTTGTCCTCCTCTTTCATCTTTTGAAATTTCTTAATATTTCATAATATCTAGCGTATGTATATGGTTTCTTATTATTTTTTACAATTTCATTAATTGTATTTCTTTGTATTCCCTCACTTTGTAATAACTTCATAAACTTTTTCTTTGTAATTTTTTTATTCATTGAATTACATAGTTTTAAAAATATTGAATTAAATGCTTCATACATCTTTTTACCAAATTCGCAAACTGCATCAATAACAGGTTTTATGCTATCGCTTAGCTTTTTTATTGCTTTTTCTACTTCAAAATATTCCGCTTCTTTTATATTTATAGTTTTACTATCTGCATCAAATATAATTTCTGTTATATAGCCTGTCTTTAATAAATTTTCAATATTTTCTATTGTTATTTCTTCGCTATACTTTATTGATTTCATTTTCTATTTCTCCGTTTCTTTTCAACAGTTTTAAATACAGAATTTTTTATTATTAAATAAGCTGTATTAAAAGAATAGCCCTCTTTTTCTAAATTTTTGTATTTTATTTTAATTAAATAATTGGTAAATATTGAATTTTTGTATTTTTCATCAATCCATAATTCATAATTGCTTAATGATTCTTTTTTTATTATTATATCTGTTAAAATTTTGTCTATATCTTTATTTATTCTATATAATTCTTCTTTTACTTCTTTATAGGCTTTTATTTTTTGTTTTCTATTCATAAAATATCTAACACCTTGCCTTTCTCTAAAACAATAATAGCTTTGCAATCTTCAAATTTTTCTTTTATTTCCTGTTTCATATAATCTATTAAAAATTCCCTACTAGCTCCATTTTTTAATCCATCGTTTTTAAAATACCAATGTTCCTCTTTTGATGGATACATTTCTCCTATTTCTATAGGAATAACCTCTAAAATGATTTCTTCTTCCATTATCCTTATACCTTTCTTAGACTTTCTACAGCATTAGTCCAACATTTTGCACAACCAATACTTTTATATTCGCAATTATCCTCTTCTTTTTTCTTGTCTATTTTTTCAGATTCAAATACATCTGATGGACACATATTTACACCACCATCACAAAATATTCGATGACATCCATCTTCTGTAGCATGTTCTATTATAATTTTCATAATTTCTTTGTATGTAATATTTGTCTTTGGATCTTCCGTAAATATTACTTTCTTTTTTCCAGACATATCATATACATTTGACATTATTTAATCATTCCTTCAATTAATATAATTATTGAACTAATACAAATTATTATTTCTATAATAGTAAATACTTTGATATATTTATTTACTATTTGTGATATTTTAGTTATAAAATCAGCTATTTTTTTTATTATAATTTTATCTAATTTTTCTTTTCTATCTTCTTTTTCTATTCTTACTCCATCCTTGCAAGAATAAATGGTTATTCCCGTTTTTAAATTTGTTGTTTTAATTCCATTATTATTTATAATTGTTTCCACTTTTGTTTTTCTATCTCTAATCGTAATATTATCTGGATTTATCTCCATCAGTTTTGATTTGTTTTCTTTAGTCAGAAATTTATATAAGGCTTTAAAATCTTGTTTTTTTACACTTTTATATATTTTTTTAAAAAATTTTTTATTTTCTTTTTCTTCTTTATTCATTTGTAGCCCCTTTCAAAAAAATTTTAGGTTCTATCATACAAGATATATCTATATTCTTTTCTATATCTTGTAAGGCTTCTTTAGTTAAGATAATGCTTCCTATATCTTTTCTACTTAAAGTTGGTACGAATAGTTCTTCTATATTTTTATTAGAATATTTATTTAATTTTTGTGTTGCTAGTTCTCTTATTTCAAATGGTGGAATCCAATTAAAACCAAAATAATTAAAAAATTCACCGTTTGTATGTGTAAGCCAAAATGCTGCTAATATCTCTCTTATTTTTTTTGGTGTATTATAATTTAATATGTGTTCTCTTTCTTTAGTAGTATAACTTTTTAATTTTTCTGTTAGATCAATTACTTCTAATAATTCTTTTTGTGAATAAATATTTTGCAGATTACTCATTCCCCTATTTATTGCTTCTTTTTTTATTACTGGAAAAGAAGTTTTAGCATGAATATTTATTATTTTGTAATATAAATCTTCCGCTTCTTTATCAAAAAATTGATTTATAACTTGCATCTCATCTCCATTTTTTCTGGCAACAGTCATACAGCTTATACTTTTTCCTTTTGAAATATCTACACCAATAATTAAACAATCTTCCATTTTTTTACCTCTTTTAATTCTTCTCTCATATTTTTACATTTTCTGGATTTACATGTGTGCTTTTTGGCATTATTTCTTTTAATAACCCTAAATCAAATCTTGAAAAACATTCTTTATATCCGTATAGCATGTCCTTGTATAAAAACATATTTTCATTTACTTGTTTTACTAATATGTATTCATGATTATTTTTACTTATAATTTTTGGTATTCTCATAATTTTAAATCTCCAATAATTTTTCACAAACTTTTATATTTTATTTACTCTATTTCTAATAAAATTTCTGCAAAAACTATTTCATTTGTTTTTTTATTATAGTATTCTCTAACAATCATTAATAGAGAGCTTTGATTTTTACTTCTAAAATAAATTCTTATCTTTGTTTTTTCATTTTTAGATTTTTTGTTTTTTTTGTTATATACTTTTATTTCCATCTAATTACACCTTTCTATAGTTTTCTTTATATCTTTTATACATTCTTCGCAATATTCTTTTTGTCTATTTAATCTTTTGTTTGTATTCTGCTCTATATTATTTATACTTCCATTTGTACTTACTCTTCCTGTATTATCTTCATGTTGGTATATATCTATAGTCCAGTAATTATCTTTTATTTCTTTATTGCATCTATCACATATTCTTTTTATCATTTTAAATTTTCCTCCTTTATACTTAATGCTTCACATGTTTTACAGTATTCGCATGGTTCATCATCATTTATAGTCGAATAACCTAAACATTTTCCTGTATGCCCATCTTCATTAAAACATGTTTTTTTATCTTTATCTAAATTACCTTTTAATTGGATTTTTAATATTTTGTTTTCTTTCTCTAGTTGTTCTATTATTTCTAGCAATATTTCTATTCCATCTGTAAAATCACTTTTTGCATAACTTATTTTTTCTTCTATCTCCTTTTTAGTTAACATTTTTCTTTTCTACACCTCTTTCCAATGCCATGAAACATTTAGAACAAAAATCGTACTTCTTTTTTTTGACCTTTGTTTTCGTATTCTCCACATAAATTATAAATCTATTACTTGATGTTAATTCTTGCTTGCATCTATCACATAAGTATTTTGACTTTTCTTTATCTTTATAATCCATATAAACTAGCATATAAAAATTCCTTTTCTAATTTGTTTAAATTTTTTTTGCCAATACTGATTTGTTTTTCATTTACATTTTTTCCTTATGATACTTGAATATTTTTTCTATTTTCTTTAATTGCTTTTTTAGAGATATGCTATGTATTAGTTTATATTCTTTAAATATTGCTCTATATTCATATTCGAATATGCTAACTGGCTCCTTACTTTCATTATTTGCAGATTCAAAATCATGTCTTTTTTTTCTACTTTCTGTTCTATCTAAATCAGCAATTAAAATATTTTTATTATCATAGATTATTATTTTACTCATATTTTCCCTTCTAACTTATAAACATACTTGTTTGTCCGTTTGCTAATATTCCTTCTAGCCTATCTATACTTATTTTATAATATTCTGGATCTATCTCTATTCCTATGTATTTCCTATTTAGTTCTTTTGCTGCTACACAGGTTGTTCCGCTTCCAGAAAAGCAATCTAAAACTATATCTCCTTCATTGCTTGAATTAATTATCAAATTTTTTATTATTTTTAATGGTTTTATGGTTGGATGTTTAAATTTATCTTTGTCTATTTTATTTATATTGGTAACATAGTATTTTCTCTTAGATTCATAATCGCCATATAATTGTACTCCTGTTTCTCTTGCAAATATACAATATTCGGTATCATTCGCATAAGTATTATTCATTGTTGGTAAAGGATTAGTTTTATGCCATGTTAATATTTCTATATTGCAATTTTTATCTAAATAATGTTTTAGCAATGGTTCTACTTGATGCTTACTACACCATATATAAATATTAATTTTTTTTAATATTCTATCTAATTCGTTTAATAACTCTAAATCAAATCCACTACTTATATGTTTTATTTCTTCTCTTGATTTTTTCTTATCTTCCCATACTCTTTTTTGCCCTTCATTTTTATATTCTTTATTTGTATTTTCGGCAACTTTGTAATATTCTTGATGGTATTTTCTTTTCTTTATTCCAAAACACCCTGCTCCACCACCTGTTGTGTATTCGTACGGTGGATCTATAATTATTAAATCTATGCTTTTATCTGGTATTTGTTTTATCAATTTATAACTATCCCCTAATGTTATTTTGTTTAGTAAGTCATTAAATGAAATACCGAGGTGTGTGTAGAGTATCAACACTTGCAGCGTTTTTATTTTCTTCGTAGTTCATTATTAGATTCATCCTTTCTATTTACTTCTATTCCTAAAGGTCTTTTTATAAAATTTTCACATGCTTCTTGTTGCGAATTTTCTATTTTATTACAAAAAGGATATTTCCCACAATTAATACATTTCATATATTTATTCCCCTAATATTCTTCAATTTTTACATATATTTTTGGTGTTTCTGCGTATTTTTTCTCTACTTCTAATTTAACCACTTGCGTATCATCTTTAAATGCAAATTTGTTCATTCCATCTAGTACAATTTTAATAATATTATCTATATCTGGTTTTTTGGTTGGACTTATATTATTTAACAACATTTCCGCTTCTTTCTTTTTGCTTGTACTTTTAGGCACTTCAAAATATGCAATTATAGATACCTTTACTCTATTTTCTATTGGTTTAAAATTAGGATAATTCATTAAAAACCATTGTCTTAATGAATATTCATATAATTTTGTTTTAGTTGGCGTATATGCTCTACCTGTTCTAGTATTCATTCTAGGTCTTGCCTTTCCTTCTATACTTCCTATCATTTCAAATTCATATATCATTTGTTCCACCTCTTTATTTTTCTGGCATAAAATATACTCTTGGTATATTATAAAATTTTGGTTGTCTTGTATCTTTGCTTTCTACTCTAGCAACTGTCTTATAACAATTTATAATTTCTGATAGTATTTCTTTTGCTCTTTCAAAACTTTCATAAGTTCCTATTACATCGCACTTATCATTTGCATAGTTCATTTCTATATCAAATACATTTTCGCTTGGTTCAATCTTTAAAAAATTTATTCTTTCGACATTTATTATTTCGTCATTTTTTTGTGTTGCTATTAACATTTTTTATTATCCTCCTTAAAACATCTTTTCAAATTCCTTTTTAGCTTGTTGTATAACTATTGCTTCTTTTTCATTATTCTTTTTTATTTGTTTAAATAACTTTATTCTTTTTAAATAATAATTAGGTAAATATTCCAACATATTGTCTAATTCTGTTTTATTCTTAAATCCACAACACCAACAAGAAACTCGATCTAATATATCATATAATCTTACGCTTCCAAGTACACAGTTTTCTTTCCATTCAAAACCGTTATTATAACAATAATCTAAACAGTCTTTTTCAGTCATCTTCCAGTCAACAAGTGGCAATAACTTATGTATTGTTCTTTCTTTTTCAATTCTTTTTACTTCGTCTGCTGCAATTCCTATATATTCTCTATAATCATTTCCATATTGTTGTTTTAAATATTTTCCTATTATTCTATACTTATCAGAAGTTCCCCATCTGCATTTACCACCACATACGCCATAACCCTTTTGTATTTTTCCATTTCTTTTATGTACCGTTATATTTAACATTTTCTCTTCAAATGGTATTTCTGGCTTTAATTCTGTATATTTTATTCCTAATTCTTCTAAGATTTCTTTTACTCTATCTCTAATGCTATATATTGCTTGAAATTCCATTCCAGTATCATAGAATATTACTTCATCTAATTTGTATTTCTTTTCTATAAGTATTAGTAACATAGCCAAGCTGTCTTTTCCAAAAGATACACTAGCAATATAATTCATAATACTACACCTCACTTTCAAATATTTTTAAAACTGGTTTTAAACACTTATTACATAGTGCTAATTGTATTTCACATTTTTTTGTAATTATTTTAGGCAATACTATTGTTCCTCCAGTCATTTTATTTTTTTCGTTTAATATTTTTATTTCTGCTCCGCAATAATCACATTTATAGTAATCATAGTCCTTTTCTTTTTTATAATTAACTAAATGACTTCCATCTGGTTTAGGTTTCATTTTTGTATATATAGGTACTACTTTTCTAGTTGCTAATTCATAAAATCTATTCATTTTTACCCTCTTTATTTTCTAGTTTTTCTCGTAAGCTTTTAATAAAATAACTTACAAAATGTATTAAATCTTCTTCTGTACCAGAACTATAATCAATATATTGCTTAGTTTTTAAAAATTTACAGATAAAATCATCTCTTTTTAGCTTATTAAAGTAAACTTTATACGGGCTTAAATGTATTTCCATAATAGCCCAATATTGTATTTTAAGCTCTAATAATTTATCTGGTGGTATACAATATATTGTTTCTGCATATAGTCCTAAATTTTTTAATCTAAAAATAATTATTTTTCTATCTTCCTCGGTCAGATCATAAAATTTTTCTGTTTTATAACTTAAATAATTAAATAATAAGTCTAGTGTGGTATAGTTTAGTAAATTATTTTCTGTTTCTATTTCTGTTTCTGTTTCTATTTCTGTTTCTTTTTCTCTTTCCGTATTATTGTTATCATTTATTAAATTATTGTCGACATTAACTCCGTTTGTATTGCGTTTGTGTTTCGTTATTATTAACATTAACTCCGTAATCTTCCGGTTTTACAAGCAGATATTCTTTCATGAGTTCAATCTCTTTTCTTCTTTTACATACTGTAAAATATCTTTTTTGTATACCACGGCTAGTTAAAATATTATATTTTGAATATAATGTTTTATCAAAAATATTTATTTCTAAACAAAATTCTATAAATTCTATTATTTTTTCTTCTTCTATTCCTATTTCTTTTTTTAATAATAATGGACTGTACTGACTCCATTCTAAGTAATAACCATTAGCGTATATTTTTTGAAATAGCTTAATAATAAATCCAAATCCAAATACTCCGTATTTAGATTCTAGTATTTCTATCTTACTGTCTATATTTACATCTAAAGGAAAATAGTCTAACCCTTGTTTTTTAGGTCTTGCCACCAAACTCACCACCCATCTATCATATTTTTACTTTAGTTTTTAATTCGACAAAATCTCTTGTTCCATAAAAAACTTTATATTGGAGTGATAATTTGTTTAGCAGAATTTTTATTACAGTCCATAATTTTAGGTAAATCCATTATAGTATTTGATTGAATATATAATTTATCTTTAACCGCTTCTACTAACAAAAATAGCAAAGCAGTATTATTAATTGTATATGTTACATTAAAATATTGTTTTAGATCTATTGTTGTTGTTTCATAAGCATACCTCATTGCTCGTTCAACTTTGGATGCAGTTGTTCTATGCTTTTTTGAAACCATATAATATAATTCCATCATTCTTAGATTTGGCTTATTACTTAATTCTATATCTAAAGTAATATATATTGCTGTTATCCAATATTTGAATCCTAAATAATGTATTTTAATTCCCATATCTCTTAATATCTGTTTTGCTATTGCTTCAATTTTTATTTTTGTTTCAAATCCTATTTCATTTTCTGTTTCTAGTATTTTATTGTTTTTATAATTATTTCCCATTTGTCTATTCCCCCTTTTTTATTTTTTAAGGCATCTTTTGTAATTTTATTTTCCTGTACTTCCAAATCCGCCAGTTCGTTCTCCTTCTGCTGCGTCATTATCTATTTTTGCAAATTTCATAAATATACCTTGTCCTAATTTTTCTCCTGCTTCTAATCTAACATCATGATCTAGCATATTATAGAAAACAAAAGCTATTTCTCCGTCATTTTCATTATTGTTATAATAATCACTATCAATAACTCCAACGCCATTTAATATTATCAAGCCTTTTTTCTTAGGATTACTGCTCCTATTAAATAATAACAATACTTCATCTTCTGGAAACTTAGCTTTAATTCCAGTTGGTATCATAGTTATTTCATGTGATTTACATATAACATCATTTGTATTATAAAAATCATAACCTGCACTATTACTTGTACTTCTTTCTGGTAGTCTATCGTAAAAATCACATTTTCCTTTTAATCTTTTTACAAATTCAAAATTTCCCATATTTAATTCATTCCTCCATACTTATTTTTTTTAGCAAGGCATTTGTATTCCATCTTTGTTAATATTTATGCCTTTATTGCTTCTTTCTTTTATTTCATCATATCTGCCTTTTATTAATACTAATTCTGTATAGGCTTCTAATGTCATAGTTACAAAATGTTCATTTGCTATTTTTTCTCTTCCTCTTAAATAAGCAAGTTCTTCTATAAGGCTTTCATACTTTCTTTTACTTATTGTTATTTTTTCTTCTTCTATTTGGAAAAAAATTTTATTGGTATTAGAAGTTTCTTTTTTATCTTCTAAATTTTGTTTAGTATTTTTCTTCATTTACAAACCTTCTTTCTGTTTTTCTTGACTTATAGCAATTTTTCTGTTACAATATAAGCAGAAAAAGCGTTTATACAAATCTTTTTCAAGGACTAACTGTTACTTTGGTCGGTAGCTTGTGTTAGTTCTTTTATTATTTCTTTTAACAAATCAACAATTTTTTTATTCTTGTCATAATCTTTTTGTCTTTTTTCTAATTCACAAAGCCTTTCGCCTTGTCTAGCAATTATTTTGCTTGCTGATTCTAAATCTAAACTTCCTTCTTCTTGGTCTGGCATTTTAATTTTCCCCTCCTTAATTCTCTTAAATTACTTTTCATTCTTGCTAATATGTAAATGTGCCAATAATAGCATTTGTCTAACCTATCTGGCATTTTATATTTCCTCCTTATTTATAATTTATAATATTGATAACTTGTCCTTCGTATAAGCATGAATCAGTCATATTGTTTATTTTTTTTACTTCATATATGTAATCTCTAATATCTTGATTATCTTGTTTATATTCCTGTGCTATATTCCATAATGTATCGCCTCTACAAACTGTATATTTAATTTGCGTGGCTTCTACTTCTTCTCTATTGCTACCAAATACTCTAAATAAACAAAAACTAATTATTAATATTAAAAGAATACTTATTAATAATGCTTGGATAAATTTTCTTTTATTTACAATTTTCAATTTCCTCATCTCCCATCTTTGAATTTAATCTTTTTAATTCGAAGTAGATCATACTTAAAAGAGCATCCTTACTATTACTTTTTATTCTAAAACCTTGTATATATAGTCTTGCCGCTTCTTTATCTGCTTTTCCTTGATTTCCTATATCATTTTTTGCTATTTTAGGAAAATCTGGTTTATCAAATATGTTTCTAGCACTTTGCAAGCCTATTCCTAATATTTTTGATAAATCCTCAGGCATTATAGTATCTGGAGCATCTTCCCACTTCATTGTTGGAGTTGTTTCTACTCTCATATATAACCACCTTCTTTTTTAGTGTTCTGCCGCATTTTCTTCATTTCTTGAATTTAATTCAAGTTTTTCTTCAAAAAAATATTTTGGTATATCTTCTTTTACTATTTCTAGTTCTTTGCATATCTTTTGTATTTCAATAGATGTAAAATCAGTTTTTTGATTAAGTTTACTGCTTAGAGAAGCTGGTGTCATATCAATTTTTAATGCAAATTTTGTTTCGGATCCGTTTTTTTCTCTTATTCTTCCTCTTAATTTGTCATAATTAAACATTCTATTTCCTCCTTTCTTACTTGAATTTAATTCAAGTTTTCTATATATTATACTAACGAATTTTATTTGTCAATACTTTTTTTGAATTTTTTTCAAGTTTTTTTTATAATTTTTATAAAAAACTTGATTTTTATTTAATTTTTCTTTATAATGTAGTTATTAGAAATTTTTAATGAGGAGGTTTTATATGGATAATATGATAGAAAATTTTTCAACAAGATTAGATAAAGCTATGAAGCTTAGAAATATAAAATCTGTAGAATTACATGAGAAAACCGGTATAAGTGAAAGTTTAATAAGTAAATACTTATCTGGTAATGCCCTTGCTAGACAGAAAAAGCTATTTTTAATGTCTAAAGTTTTAGATGTAAATCCCGCTTGGCTAATGGGCTATGATGTACCAATGACTGATTTAAAAGCTATTAAAATACCTATTTTAAATAATATATCTCCATCTATAGATTTATTTTCTAATGAAAATATTAAAGATTATACTACTTTTAAAATTAAAACATATTGGGATAGTAATGTAAAAAATTATTTTGCTATTGCTTCTCCAGATGATGATATGTTGCCACTTTTGGGAAAGGGAGATTTGGCGATAGTTCATATTCAAAATGAAATAGAAAACGGAAATACAGCATTAATATATTTGAAAGATGTAAATAAATATACAATTAAAAAAATAATAGAAACAAAAACAGGAATAGAATTACATTCTATGAATCCTACAAAAAAAGAAATACAGACTACTTATGAAAACTTAATAATCATAGGAAGAGTTATAAAAGCAGATGTAGAAAGTGCTTTTGAATAAAGAAAGGAGATTTTTATTATGGGATTATTTAAAAGTCCAGAAGAAAAACAACAAATTTTAGAAGAAAAAACAAGAAAGGTATTAGAAAAATACGAATTAACTAACTTATCTACAGAATATACAAATGCTATAAAAAATATTAATTCAGAGCTAGCAGGATCTGGATTAAGTGAGCTAGGTAATTTACTAGCACCAGATACAAATACTTCATTAAGAGTACAAACACAATTTTTAAATGCTATTGTGCAACAAAATTGGATAATTATTAGACAACTTGATGATATAAGTAAAAAATTAAACAAATAAAAAAGTGGATAAGTGCTATGTTTTGCGGCAGAACACTTATCCAAAAAGGTTGTAATCACTTCGAAAAGTGAATACATTTGTATTATATATAAATGTCCTTCATTTTTCAAGTGTTTTACTAAAATATTTGAAAAAATTGGAGGTTTTTTTTATGAATAATAAGGGTACTCGTAGAGCTAATGGAGAGGGCTCAATTTATGATACTATACAAAAGATAAAAAGACCAAAGAAATTGGATCATGAATGTAATATTTGTAGAAATTGTACTGATAGAAGTTTATGTAATAATAGAACTGGAAGCAACAAATGTCAAAAATGTATTGAATGTACCGAATGTTTAAGCTCTAAAAATTATTGTGATAGGTTTTACTGTTACTTTAGGTATCAAGCTCAAATTTCGATAGATAAAAAACAAACTACTGTTGCTAATGAAAATAAAAGAAAATCTGCTGTAGATAAAAAATTAGAAACCGAAGCAAAAGTACAAACAAAAACTTATGTAAAAAGAAACGGAATTACAATTATTGAAATATGTAAAAAGATAAGTGAAAACAAATTTGAAGCAGGAAAGATTGGGAAAAATACAAAAAGCAAAGATAAATACCAGTATAAGCATATTGAGGAATGGGAAGATTTTAAAAAACCTGTTCAAAAAGTAACTTATCAAGATATAAATAATTTTCTTAATTCCATAAGGTATCTATCCCAAAGTGAAATTGGGCATATAGTAAATAAGCTTAAAGCAGGCTTTATGGAATGTGTATTAGATAAAATAATTGCTTATGCTGATAATCCTATGTTAAGAATTACTATACCTACTTCCCTACAAACTAAAAAGAAAGTAGAAGCATTTGAAGTAGAAGAGCAGCGAAAACTGATGCGTTACATTCGTACACAGCCATTAATAAAAAGTTCTAAATGTAATTACGATGAAGAAACTTTAAGAAATCTTTTTATTTGTTTATTATTAACAGCTGCTAGAATTGGAGAATTAGGAGCTATAGACTATAATAAGCAAATTGATTTATCACAATATGAGCTTATTATTAATAGAACATTATCACAGGAAGATGGAAAAATTATAATGGGCGAAAACACTAAAACTGGAAGAAGAAAAATACAACAAGGGCTAATAGATGAAAGAGCTATACCATTTGATTTATTTGATGAAGAATTAATGTTAAAAACGATAAAAAGCCAAATAAGAATTGCTAAATCCAATTTTTATAATAAAGAGCATTTACTATTTTGCCAAAAAGATGGTAGTTATATAGATTATAGATGTTTAAATAATATTTTTAAAAGAATTTGTAGAGAAGCAGGAGTAAAACTTGAATTGCCAAAAGGATGCCATGTTCACATGTGTAGGCATACTGGAGCAACTAGAATGATAGAAGCCGGCATGGACCTTTTAGTAATTGCTACTATATTAGGTCATGCAGACGATAGACAAATAAAAGAAACATACGGTCATATCTTGAATAGGTATAAAAATAAACAATTAAAAAATTCTCGTAGCTATTATAAAAAATGTAGATTATCTGCATAAAATTTACATTAAAATTACATTAAAATTATTGCATATTAACGATAAATCGTTGTAAAATATATGTATTGCGGGTTGTCATTACTGACTACCCGCATTTTTCTATAAAAAATTATAAGAAAAGCTAGTAAAATCAATTACTAGCTTTTTTGATGTTTAAAAATTTTAATGTAAATATTTTTTTAATGTAAATATTTTTCATATTTTAATGTAATTTTAATGTAATTTTACAAATTTTTTATAAAAAACAATAAAATTTTATAAAGTTTTATATTTTTTTCAATGTTAAAAAATGCTTATTTTATAATGTTTTTAATGTTTTATAAATTTTAATAAACTTTTATAAATTTTAATAAAATTAAAAAAAGTGGAGCGGGTAGCGGGAATCGAACCCGCGCTATCAGGTCGGAAGCATGACATTCTACCACTAAATTATACCCGCAAC
>CANQEK010000031.1 GCA_947594985.1 uncultured Clostridia bacterium | reverse complement strand
ATGTACTAAACACTCCCTTATTCAAGTTTTTATTATAATTCTACATTTTTGTATGACTTTATCAGTATAACATTAATTAATATAATTAGCAATATTTGACTTTTAATTTATTTTTATGAAAAAATATAATATTTCTAAAATAAGTAAAATAATAAATATAAAAACACTCATACAAAGCCCAAATACAAAAGGTATAAGCATATACCATCTAACAAATACTGGTTTGTCATCTTGTGATTTATATTTAAGTGAAGAATATATTAGAAGTACAACAAATATAAAATATGCAATATAAATACTATAAAAAATATGTATGGGGAAACTAACACCACTCCTATATTCCAATATAAGTTAAGCATTTCTGTATTTACTGCACTATATACTCTATTCCTCTTTTGTTAGCATAACTATAGTTACATTACTATATTTTACAAAATAACTATTTTTCTTTTAATACTTTTTTGATATTGACTCTCATTATTTTTTAGAATTAATTTTATTTTTTGCTTTTCTATACCTTCACATAAATAATTTAAATATATCATTGTTATTATTGATTTTGTTTTATTTTTTAAATTCATTTCATCTATTGATTTGCTATGGTCCAAATCTGGATTATATGTATCAGATTTGTTTTTCTCCCAAAATTCTATTAACTTTTTTGGTATTTTTTCTATTATATTTTTCTCTGAATGTTGAAGTATATCTAAGACTTCAACAATAGCCTCTCTATATTCATTATTAATCATTATTATTTCTCCAATTTTCTATATAATATTATGTTCTCCTTGCATTTCATTTTCTTTTATTGCTCCTCGTATTGTCTCTTTTAGCACTTGATTAGTATTCTCAATTCTTTCATGAATTGCTACATTGTAAAATTCAGATAAATTATGTCTTCTTTGATTAAAATTTACTTTCCTAAACTTAACTTTTTTTAATGGATTTTCTTTATCAGGAATTTGCTTTAATAATTCTGAATTAGATATGTATCTTTCTCTATAAACATTTCTTTCTTCTTCAGAAAACAACAATTCTAATAATATTTCCATCTTCTCTTGTTCAGAAATTTCCATTTTCAGTTTATTTTTTAAATATAGTAATTCTTCATCTTCTTTACTATGTTCTGAATTTTTTTCGATATCAGCTAATTTTTGAGAAATTTCTACTATTCTACCAAATAATCTTATATTTTCTATCCAAGTATCTGGATTTATGGTACCATTTGGCGTTCTAAACTCTATCGTATTATGTTCATTTATAATATTTAATCCAACATTTTTAATTTTTTGAATTTTTTTAATTTTATTAATAAATGTCTCTAAGTCTTCTTCACTTTCTAAATTTATTATTCCTTCTTCTATTGCTTCATTTAATTCTGATGAAATAGAACAAGCATATTTAGGTAATCTAATTCTTGGTATACTACCTTTTTCATTACTCATTATATATATTATTTCTTCTGTGTTTCCCCAAATTTCAAATAAATTTATATAAGCTTCTTTAGATTTTAAATAATCAGCACCTATATGTATATGTCCTCCACAACGTTCAGTAGACTTCTGTAGAAATTTTTTCAACATTGAACATACAATATATATATCTTCTACATTTTCTTTATTATCAGTCAGTATAGGAGATACAACTTCTACTCCTAAAACTAAACTACCTTCACCTTTACTATTCCAAACTTTCTTTTCACCACTAATTTGTTTCTCATTTATTGTTTTTAAACTTTGTATAACATCGCTTAGTATACCTTCAGATTCAATTTCAATACCAATAGTCATATTAGGACTTAATCCTATTTTAGAATATTTTCTATTATTTTCTAAAAAAACACTTTTATTTTTTTCTCTATCCTTTAAAAGTATACTTTCACTATTACTTTGTGAATCAGCTATAACTATTGCTTTTGCAAAACTATCAGTTAACTTTGATAACTCTTCTTGTTTTTTATCATCATCATATAAACTTCTTATTATTATTGCTTTTGCAAAATCATCAGTCAATTTTGTTAATTTCTCTAGTTTTTTATTATTATCCTTTAATTTTTCTATAATTAAAGCTTTGGCAAAATCATTAGTTAACTTTGATAACTCTTCTTGTTTTTTATCATCATCATGTAAACTTCTTATTATTATTGCTTTTGCTAGCTCTTCTTTTAAGATTCCTAATCCACGTATTTTATCTTCATCATCATATAACTTTTTTATTATCTCTGTTTTAAGAAAATCATCACTTAAGTTTTCTAATTCCTGCATTTTTTTATCAATATTTTGAATTGTTGATATAATTTCTGCTTTAAGAGGTTCATCTTTTATTTTTCTTAATTCTTGTATTTTTTTATCATCATCTCTTAATGTTTCTATAATTTCTGCTTTTAAAATTTCATTTTCTATTTCTCTTAATTCTTGTATTTTTTTATCATCATCTCTTAATGTTTCTATAATTGCAGCTTTAACTGAATCATCTTTTATTTTTCTTAGTTCTTGGATTTTTTTATCATCATCATGTAAACTTTCTATAATTATTGCTTTTGCTGTATAATCCTTTAAATCCCTTAATAATTCTATTTTCTTATCATCATTATGTAATATTTCTATAACTATTGCTTTTGCATTATCATCACTTAATCTTTTTAATTCCTGTATTTTTTCACCATCATCTCTTAATGTCATTATAATTCCAGCTTTTGCCAAATCATCATTTAATTTTCTTAATTCCTGTATCTTTTTATTATTGTCACTTAAAGTTCTTATGATTGTTGCTTTACCTAAATCATTATCTAATTTTCTTATTTCTTCTATTTTTTTATCGTCATCTGATAATGTAAATAATATTTCTCTAATTTCGTTCATTTTTTCCTCTTTTAGATATTTTAATATTTCTTATTTTTTTCATTTGCAACTTTTCATATTTACTTTTGGTATAACATGATTTTTAATAACTGTGAATTATATATTTAAAAATCAATATTGCCTTATATTTTATCATTTTTTCATAAAAAATACAAGACAACAAAGGTCTTGTATCCTTAAAAAAATATATAAACATCTTTTAATTTATATTTGAATGTTAATATTATATAATTTTTTACTTGTTTTTTCTATTCCAAGTATTAGTTCTTCTCCAAAAACTATCTTCTCTCCCATCATAATAATCATCAAGAACTTTATCAATAATTCTATACGTTTCTAACGCATCTTCTGCAAAACAAGTATATAATCTTTTTCCGGTTATTAGAGATTGTATAACATTTTCAATCATATTCTCTTGAATCATTTCTGGATTTTTTATATCTATACTTTTAGTTTTATCGCCTTTGGTAACAGTTATATGTGAGTCACCATATATTGAAAATTCCATTTTTCCTTTTGTTCCATGAACAATCATTGTATCTTTTTTATCAAAAGCTATTGAGTTAAAATTAGCTGTTCCTATAACACCTTTATCTGTCTTAAATATCATTGTAACAACATCTTCTACTTTATATTCATCTCTATTATTTGTAGCAATTCCTTTAACATCTGTAAAATTTCCAAATAAATATACCATTATATCAATTGCTAAAGGTGCTACTTCGTAAAATTTTCCTCCACCAGAAATTTCTGTATTATAAAGCCATGTATTTAATGCTTCTTTAGGATTATATTTTCTATTTAATTTAAAATCTACCTCACAAATTTTTCCTATAGTATTATTATCAATTATTTCTTTTATTTTTATAAATTTTGGTAATGCTCTTTTATCATGTGCTACATATAAAGGGATTCCAGTTTCTTTAAACATATTAGTTATTTTTAATGCTTCTGCATAATTTCTAGCAAATGGCTTTTCTATATATGTTGGTTTTTTAAATTTACAACATTTAGTTGCTTGTTCCAAATGTAATCCAGGAGGAGTTGCAATATAAACTATATCTACATTGTTATCATTTAATAAATCATCAACATTATCATACCATTTTTTTGCACCTAATCTTTCTGCCGATTGCTTTGCTTTTTCGATATCTCTTCTCATTATAGCTTGTATAGAACTGTTTTTTACTGAATTGAAAGCAGGTCCGTTCCTAGTTTCTATCGATTTTCCACATCCTATTATTCCCCATTTTATATCTCCCATTTTTTGCCTCCTTTGCATTAAATTTTTTATTACTTACATAATTTATCATATTTTTATTATATTAATTCAAATAATTGTTTCTTTTAAAAGTATATACTGGTATTTTTTCTCTTTTATGTTTAGATTGTTTATTTAATTTTTCTATTATTTTCATTGCTTTTTCATCAGTCTTATTTTTTTCTATATAATCTTGTATTTGACTATAAGTTACTCCCATTTTTTCTTCATCTGTTTGACCGCCTAAACCATCATTAGGCTGTTTATTAATTATTTTATCAGGAACTCCTAAATATTCTGCAATAGTTAAAACTTCTGAAACAGTAAAATTTGCAATAGGATTAAAATCATATGCATTATCTCCCCACTTAGTTGTATATCCAACCATTGCCTCACTTAAATTTCCTGTTCCAATTACTAAATATCCTAAGCTTTGAGCTATAGCATACAAAGTAGTCATTCTTAATCTTGGTTTTATATTTATCTTTGCTTCTTCACTTAAATTCATATTAATATTTTGTAAATTTTCAATTAAACTTGTTTCTAAATCAAAATAAGTATCATTTAAATCAATTTCTAATAATGGAACATTAAATGTTTCAGATACTAGTTTAGCATCTTCTAAATCTTCACTAATTGAATTACATGGCATTGCAACAGTAATAACTCTATCATTTCCTAAAGCTTTTGTACTCATGGCAATTACTGTAGCTGAATCTTTACCACCACTGTTACCAATAACAACTCCTTTAGCACCAACTTTATTTGTATAATCTTTTATCCAATTAATAGCATTATTGGCCTCTTTAATTAAATTTTCTCTATCTAACATATATATTTTATATTCCTTTTAATTAGATTTTTATAATCAAAATATTCATTTTATTGTAATAGAATAATTAATTACATAATGAATTTTTATTATAAATTATAATAATATTATTTGTTAATTATAATAATATTATTTATTATAATTAAAAGTAAACAATATTTAAGTTGTCATATAATTATTAATATTATTCAATTTATTTTAAGCAGTTTTTTTAAAACTTAAAATTTTATTTTTTATTCTCTTTAAAAAGGTAAATACGTATTCATCTTTTAAAATAATAAGCATTATTATATATGTTATTGCACCAAATCCAATTTGGAGTGCTATAGAAATTACATTTAACAAGTATTCTTTACTTATTTCTATTTCTAAATTATTTAGTAAATTTGCAACAATATTAAAACTTAAAACAACTTTAATTCCAAAACATATAATAAACATGACTAAAGAAGAAATTAAGTATTTATAAGTAGAACGAAGTAACTCTTTAAAATTTATATTTTCTTTAATATACATAAGTTGTATAATATCAACAACTAGCTGAGATAGTACTGTTGCAATAGCAGCACCAATTGATTCATAAAAAGTTATTAAAATATAATTTAATATAAAATTAACTATAACACCAATAACTATCGAATTAGTATATTCCTTCTGCCTTTTCGTAGGTAATAAAAATTGTGTTCCTGTTACATTTGCCATTCCCATTAGAAGAACCATTGGGCAAAGTAAATATATAATAAGGTTTACTTTGTCATACCCATCTCCAAAAAATACAGGTACAAATGCTTTGGATATACTTACTATTCCAAACATTATTGGAAATGATAAAAAGAAAGTGAAGTTAAATGACATTTTCATATAATCATCTATTTGCTTTTTATCATTATTTGCAAATGCATTTGCCATTCTAGGTATCATAACAACACCTAAAGAATTTACTATTGTAAGTAGTAATCTTATTACTTTATGACCTTGTTCATAATATCCAGTCTCTGCTTTATTTTGTACTAATTTACCTATCATAGTTGTATCTAATATTTTATATATTTGATTTGCAATCTGAGGAATAAATAATAAAATAATGTGTGGTATATGTTTTTTTAAATCTATATGTTCGATTTTTATTCCCTTCATATATCTTGGTAAATATAGCCATAATGATAGGTTTCCTATTAAATCTGCTAAAGAATATATTAAAGTAAATTTTGCTAAATCTTCTTTAGTTTTAACTAATATAAAAACTAAAGAAACACTACATAATCTAACTAAAACGTTTCGCACTACTGTTCTTTTAAATTCTTCCATTCCTTGAAAGAACCAACTAATATCAAATGCAGCTGCTATTAACTCTATAAGTAATATTTGATAATATATTTTATATTGTACGCCACGCATAAAAAGGAAATAATAAAATAGTACCGCAATTGCTATTGTAATAAATCTAAAAATTACTATTTCTATAAAAATTTTTTTTCTTTCGTTTTTATTATCTTGAGCATATGCAATTTCTCTTTGACCATATAAAGCAACACCTAAAGATCCAAAAAGTATAAAATAAGTTACTATTGCATATGTATAACTATAAATTCCAATTCCTTCAGCACCTAAAACTCTTGATAAATAAGGTGTTGTAACAAATGGCAATATAAGTATTAAAACTTGATATACCATATTATATATATAATTTTTTGCTATACTTTTCTTAGACATATTATTTTTAGTATAACTCCTTAACTAAATTTAGATTTTAAATTTCAAGGTATCTATAAACCTTATTAATTATTCTATTTGTTTAATCCAATTATTAACCTGTTTTCTGCTATTATTATAATATTATCACTAACCGTTATATTTTACAATAAAAGTCTTTATAAAATTTAAAATCCTCTCAAAACAAATTTCTTTGAGAGGAAGTTTTATAAATATTTTATTTTTTTCCAAACTTATAATAATAATTTTTTACACCGCTTAAAACCGTTTCTAAATATACATTTTCATTTTTATCATTTACAACAATCATATTGGGATAAGTCATCATCATTTTCTCATTAGAAAAATAAATATCTCCAACGTTTTTAGTATCAATTCCATTAATATTGATATCATAGTCTTTTGATACTCTTACTAAAAATGAATCTAATGCATAACATGTAACTATACCATCAATTATCATAAATAGGGTTATACTAGATATAACAAATTTCAACATATTATTAGAAACTTTATCTATAATAAATTCAATTATTCTATCTAAAATTGGATTCACATAATTTATAAGTACTACTGATAAAAATCCCCATAAAATTGCATAAAATAGGCATGTTCTTCCATTTATATTTAGAAAATCATTAGAATAATCCCACCATTTTACGTGTAAAAATAATTCGGCTATATAACTAGATAAATATTCAACTGTACATCCTAATATTAATCCATATATAAATAATTTTTTATTTTTATTTTTATATTTTCTTAAAGCAAATATTAAAAATACAGCTGCTATACCGTATACTATACAAAATGGGCCATATAGAAAACTTTGTCTGCTTTCTAATGCCCCTTTTGTAAATAAAGCATAAATTGTTTCTAACAAAAATCCAACTATACTATATATTATAAAATAAATTAAAATTTTCCAAACAACACTTTTCTTCATGCTAATTATTATTAGCATTTTTTTATATTTTATACATAGTTTTTTTATTTTACATAGCTGATAAAGAATCTATATTTGTTTGAACATTTTCTTAAGTCTTTGGAAGAGTACTGACTTTAGAATCATTATTTTCTTCAGTTGGTTCTTGATTATCTCCTCCAGGGCTTGGTGGAGTTGGTGTACTTGGTGGAGTTGGTGAAGTTGATGGTGTTGGTGTAGTTGATGGAGCCGGTGTAGTTGATGGAGTCGGTGTAATTTCTGGTTCTGAAGGATTAGGTTGTTTTTCATCTTCATTATCCTTATTTTCTGTGTCTTTTGAATCTGATACATCCGGTTTCTGATTTTTATCTGTTTTATCATCATTTGGCAAATTATTATTAGTAGTATTAGTAGTATTATTAGAACTTCCACTATTACCATTAGTCATATTCTTATTTTCATTTTTAGTACTTGTGGTGTTATTACTTGCAGTATTACTATTATTCTTATTATTTTGACTACTATCCACTTTATCACTAGTAGTATCTTTTTCTGGTTTTTCTACTACTACGCCTGATGAAAATGCTGTTATTTTTCCTGTGTAATGTTTTGCTAATTCTTTACCTTCTAATCCTATTTGTTGCATTAAGTTGTCCATTACTTTTTTTGTTTCAGATGCACTTGCTCTAAAAAAAGATAAATTATTAATCATTCCTGAACTACCAGGTAGTTGTTCCATAATAATATTTTCTGTATTAAATTTTAAACCTGTTGGTATATAACTAATAGCTTTTGATAAAGGCATATCTGTTATTAAGTTACTAAATATAAATTCTGCTAAACCTTTCAACTTACTTACACTGTTTACTTTTATCAATTGTGAAGCAACAACTTTTATAAATTCTCTTTGAGTTTTCATTCTACCATAATCATTATTTCCATAGCTTGCAGGATATGAAGATCCATCATTATTATGTCTAAATCTTAATAATTGTTCTGCCTCATTTCTGTCAATCATTTGAACTCCTTTTTTCAAATGAATATGAAGATTTTGTGTTTTATCATCATAATTCATGTCTATAGGAACATCAAATTCTATTTCTCCTCCAACAGCATCAACTAATGAAGGTAAAACTGTATTTTTAACTATTACGTAGTTATCAATTTTAACCCCAGTAAGTTTTTCTACAGCAGTTACAGTTTTGCTTACATCTTTTTGATACTGAGCATTTATCTTATCAAAGCCTCCTGCTGAAGCCTCATTTTTTCCAACAAATGTATCTCTAGGAATAGAGAGCATAAATGCTTGTTGTGTTTCAGGATTATATCCTGCAAGAATTATTGTATCAGTAAGCTCAGTTTTAATATCATCACTTATTCCTAGAATAAGAACGAAAATAGGATCATCATTTCCTAAAACATCACTTGCAACATTTAAAACAGCTTCTGCAATATTTCCGTCTGCCTTATAAACATATGTGCCAAACACTACTCCTATTACAGCAAAAAATAATATTATTATAGAAAAAACTATTATTTTTTTCTTTCTAGACCATTTCTTTTTTGTTTTTTTGGTTTTTTTATCTTTTTTACTCTTTTTCTTCTCTCTTTTATTATTTTCAATTCTAGAACGTCTTCTTCTAATTACTGTTTTTTCATCTTTATTCAGTTCTACATTTTTATTATTTTCTTCCAAATTATTTTACCTCTTCTTTTATTTTTTTATCATTCGAATCATACAATTTCTTATAGTTATTTTTTTAAATTTTAATTAATATTCTTATCTTTTATAATATATTTAAAAATACTTTATAACAAAATATTTAATCTAAAATTTTATCTAATTCATTTTTTATATCTTCTTTATCTAAATTTCTTCCAATAAAGACAAGTTTTATAATTCTGTCTCCCACTTCAGAGTCCCAACTTTTTAATATTTCAGGATTTTCTTTAATTAATTCATTTTTTTCATTTTCTGGTGCGGAAGCTATCCAAAGCCCACTTTCTCCTAATTGCATTTGATTTCCAGCTTGTTCGAAAATATATGACATATCCATTTCATCTGAAAACCACATAATTCCTTTACATCTTATTATATTTTTTCTCCATTTAAAATTAACATATTCTTCAAACTTTTTTCTATTAAATGGTTTTCTTTTTGTATATACAAATGTTCCTATTCCATATTCTTCTGCTTCGCCTTCTCCATGATGATGGTGATGTTCTTTGTTATGTTCATGTTCATCATGTTCTTCTTCCTCTTCTTTTTCTAATTCTTGAACCCATGCTGCAGAAGAAGCTGCTTTTTCAAAATCAAAATTATTTGTATCAATTATCTCTTTTACATCAACTTTTGCATAATTTGTTTCAATAATTTTTGCAACAGGTTGCAATGCTTTAATCACTGCTTTAACTTTTGCTAAATCTTCTTTTGAAACTGAGTCAACTTTATTAAGAATTATTGTATTGCAAAATTCTATTTGTTGAATTAATAAATTTTCAATATCCTCTTCATCTATATTATCTTTTACTAGGTTTTCTCCTGATCCAAATTCATATACTAGCCTTGCTGCATCAACAACAGTAACAACATTATCTAATCTACAAATTTGAGGTAATCCATAATTTCTTGTTTGTTCAGATAAAACTGTAATTGTTTGTGCAATAGGCATAGGTTCACAAATACCACTAGCTTCTATTAATATATAATCAAATTTTCCGGTTTTTATTATATCAACAATTTGTTGCATTAAATCAACTTTTAAAGTACAACAAATGCATCCATTGCTTAATGGAACTAAATTACTATCTTTTTCATTTACAATTCCACCTTTTTGAATTAATTCTGCATCTATATTTACTTCGCCTATGTCATTAACTATAACTGCTACTTTATATCCTTCTTGATTATTTAGAATATGATTTATTAGAGTTGTTTTTCCAGCTCCTAAATATCCTGTTAACACTGTAATAGGTACCATTGCTTTACTCTCCTTTATTTAAAATTTTCAAAACTATAATAATTCATAATTCATTATTGGTTATTATATAATTAAAATAACTTACATTCAATATATTTTGAATATTTTAATAAATTTGTAATTTTAAAATTGATTATTATTTTCTAAAACATTTTTAAATTTTTCATGCATTCCGCAGATTTACTTTTTTTAAAGATATTGGTTTCATGTTTAAATTAGTAAAACAGTGTTTTGTTTCACCTAAAAGAACTAATAAACCTGTTGTTTTATTTTTAATTTCATACTGCATATTTATTTTAACACCTGTATATTCTTTTATTCTAACATCAATTTCTATAATATCATCAAATTTTGCAGGATGTTTATATGTACAATTAACTTCTAAAACTGGTATCATTATGCCAGTATCTTCCATTTTACTATATGGTAGTCCTATACAATCCATAAATTTTATTCTAGCCTCTTCAAGAAATCTTATATAATTTGAATGATGTACAACTTTCATACTGTCAGTTTCATAATAATTAATTCTTCTTTCAAAAATCATATAAACCTCCTATAAATGTTAATTTAATTTTTATAATTTATTAAATATTCTTCAGCTATTTTTTTAATATTTTGAATTTTATTTCTAACACTTTCATCTTTAAAATTAAATTTATTTAGTATTTTATTAATAAAATCATTTTTCTTTATATTTTTAAATGAATATTCAAAATTAATATCAAATATAAATGCAACAATAACAATAACACTATCAAGTTTTGTTTGCTCCTTATTTCTCTTTATTACCATTTTATCTTCAAATGATTTATAATATGGTTCTGAAATATAAGAATTTTCAATCAAATTTATTTCTTCTTCATCATTCCAAAATATAGTAATAGCTTCATAAAATATATCTAGCTTGTCTGCATCTCGTATAATTTTTGAAAATAATAATTCTTCACTATTTAAATTTTCTTCAATTTTAAATTTATTATGATTTTTAATAGCTGTTTTTATTATATTATCATATTTATCTGTTTCAATAAATTTTCTAATAAAGTTGTCTTTCTCTAAAATTTGTATTGCAACATCTCCATGATCAAAACTTTCCTTATCAGAAAAAGTTTTATAAATTTTCATTTGGTCAAATCTTGCTATATCGTGCAATAGTCCAATTAGAGTAGCAATATCTATTTGCTCTTTAGATAAATTTAAGCTTTCTGCAATTTCCTTAGAATATTCCATTACTCTAAATGTATGACTTATTTTCCAAACTATTTTTTTTTCATTATTATCATAATTTTGCATATAATTCATAAATTCTTTTTTTGCTTTTTCAATATCTATCATATCATTTTCCTCCATTTTTAAATTAAATTATACAGTACGAATAAATTTATTCTTTTTAGCATGATTTTTCTTTAAATCAAGACCAATTAATTGAAGACAAACTATTATATCATTCACTTCTGAATTAGTAATTCCTACTTCTCCTAATTCCATTCTTGAATGATTACATAAATCTAAAATAGTATCTATATAATTTTCCTTCAATTTATTTTTTATTTTTTTCTCTAAATGTAAAGTAGAGATATCATCTTTTAATATTTTTTGCATTCTATTCCTTGTATGATATATTTAATAATTTAAATAACCATTTACTCCTTAATTAATATTTAGGTTTTTAAAAGGCTACCTATAAACCTATTTAAATATTTTTATATATTACATAATGTTTATATTAATAATTTAATAATATATATTCTTTAGTTATTCAATACCAAAAAAGCGTCGTCCATTTAATAGGATTTACGCTCTTAGCGACATATTATTCACCTTTTTACTTTTAGTATTTTAACATATTTTTACAAAAAAATAAAGTAATTTTACTAAAAATTTACATATCCATAGAATATATTTTTTTGCTTTTTGTCAATTTTTATACAATAATTTAGTTTACAACTTAAATTTTTATTATATCCTTTATTTATTTCTTATATTAAGAAGTTATTAAATAATATAATAATAGTTATTGTATGCTAATACTATTTATGCTAAAATACTTTTATGAATTTAAAATATAAAGTAACTAATAATAAATATTTTAATATCAAAGAAATATTAAAATCATATTTTCAAATATCTGATAGACTACTTGTAAAACTTAAAAAAAATAAAAAAATCTTTTTAAATAATTTAACAACATATATAAATAAAACTGTAGTAATTGGAGATGAAATTTCCGTAAATTTAGATTTTGAAGAAGAATCAAAAAATATTATAGCTAAATATATGCCACTAGATATTTTATTTGAAGATAGTAGTTTTTTAATAATTAATAAACCTGCCGGACTACCAATTCACCCTTCTATTTTACATTTTGAAGATACTATTTCAAATGGTGTTAAATATTATTTTAATTCAATAAACTTAAAAACAAAAATTAGACCTGTAATGAGATTAGATAAAGATACTTCTGGAATTGTTATTTTTGCAAAAAATGAGTATATACAAGAAGCCTTAATAAAACAAATGAAAAATAAAAGTTTTAAAAAAGAATATTATGCAATATTAGAAGGTCATCTTGAAACTAAAAATGGTATAATTAATGCACCAATTTCCAGAAAAGAAAATTCTATTATTGAAAGAGAAATAAACTCTAAAGGAGATATTGCTATAACAAACTTTGAATTAATAAATAACTACACTTTTTCTAATAGTTTAATTAAAAATAAAAAATTATCATTTGTAAAGTTTTATTTAGAAACAGGTAGAACTCATCAAATAAGAGTACATTCAAAATATATTAATCATCCAATTTTAGGTGATTCATTATATGGAAATAAATCTGAATTAATTTCAAGACAAGCGCTTCATGCATACAAAATTTCTTTTATTCATCCTATCTCAAAAAAACAAATTGTCATTGAAATTGATTTACCTGATGATATGAAAAAGGTAATTCTGTAATAATTTAATTATTATAGAATTACCTTTTTTGTTTCTTAAAAGTTTATAAATACTTAAAAGTATTTTTTTTAAAATTTAAAATTTGAGATTTAAATTATTTAATTTTTAAGCTGTTTCTTCTTTTTGTGTATTTTTTACTTTTCTTTTTTGTTTAGGGACTTCTCTTCTTTTATTTTCATCAATAATTATTTCAGGTTGAGTTTTATTAAGAACAGTTTCTTTTGTAATAATACACTTTACTATTTTTTCATTAGAAGGTATATCATACATAATATCTCTCATTATTTCTTCTATTATCGAACGAAGACCTCTTGCACCAGTATTTCTTTCTATTGCTTTATCAACTATAACTTCTAAAGCTTCTGGCTTAAATTCTAACTCTACACCATCTAATTCAACTAATTTTTTATATTGCTTTATTAAAGCATTTTTTGGTTTAGTAACAATATCAATCAATGCTTCTTTTGTAAGTCCTTCTAACGTTGCAACAATTGGAAGTCTACCTACAAATTCTGGAATTAACCCGAATTTTAATAAATCTTGTGGTAATAGCTGTTTAAATATTTCCTTTTTATTCACATCTTGCTTACTTTCAATTTGAGCACCAAAGCCTATACTTTTCTTTCCAACTCTATCTTTTATAATATTTTCTAATCCTTCAAAAGCACCTCCACAAATAAATAATATATTAGAAGTATCTATTTGTATAAATTCTTGATGAGGATGTTTTCTTCCCCCTTGAGGTGGTACAGAAGCAACAGTTCCTTCAACAATTTTAAGTAGTGCTTGTTGAACTCCTTCTCCACTAACATCTCTTGTAATAGACGGATTTTCTGATTTTCTTGTTATTTTATCTATTTCGTCTATATAAATAATTCCTCTTTGAGCTTTTTCTACATCATAATCAGCTGCTTGAATAAGTTTTAATAAAATGTTTTCTACGTCTTCTCCAACATATCCAGCTTCAGTTAAAGTTGTTGCATCAGCTATAGCAAAAGGAACATCAAGTATTTTTGCTAGTGTTTGTGCAAGTAATGTCTTTCCACATCCAGTAGGTCCAAGTAATAATATATTACTTTTTTGAATTTCTATATCATCTAAAGCTTCTAAATTATTTATTCTTTTATAATGATTATAAACTGCTACAGATAATGTTTTTTTTGCTTCTTCTTGACCTATTACATAATCATCTAATATTTTCTTTATTTCTGAAGGTATTAACATATCTATTTGTTCTTCTTTTTCATCAACATTATCATAAATTTCCTCTTCTATGATATCTTGACAAAGAGCTATACATTCATCACATATATATACTCCTGGTC
>CANQEK010000030.1 GCA_947594985.1 uncultured Clostridia bacterium | reverse complement strand
CAGGTGCAGGTGGAGAAGAAGCAGCTTTGTTTGCTGGAGTTTTATTTAGAATGTATTCAATGTATGCGGAAAGAAAACATTTTCAAATACAAGTAATTAATGAAAATGAAACTGGTATTGGAGGATATAAAGAAATATCTTTTATGATAACAGGAAAAGGAGCATATAGTAGATTTAAATTTGAAAGTGGAGTTCATAGAGTTCAAAGAGTTCCTGATACAGAAAGTAGTGGTAGAATTCATACATCTACAGCTACAGTTGCAGTTTTGCCAGAAGTTGAAGATGTTGAAGTTGACATTAATCCAGCAGATATAAAAATGGAGGTTTTTAGAGCTTCTGGTGCTGGAGGACAACATATTAATAAAACTTCTTCTGCAGTAAGACTTATACATGAACCAACTGGAATTGTTGCAGAATGTCAAACAGAAAGATCACAAGTACAAAATAGAGAATATGCAATGAGATTATTACGTTCTAGATTATATGAGATTGAAAGAGAAAAACAAGAAAAGGCAGTTGCTAGTGAGAGAAGAAGTCAGGTTGGTTCAGGTGACAGAAGTGAAAAAATAAGAACTTATAATTATCCTCAAGGAAGAATTACTGACCATAGGATTGGTTATAGTATATTCCAAATGGAAAATTTTTTAAATGGTGATATGGATGAAATGATTGATAATTTAATTGCAACTGATAGAGCAGAAAAATTAAAAGGAAATAATGAATAAAATAAGGGCAATGGTTAAAAAGAAAAAATATTAATTTCCTATATTTCTTCTGTATAGTTTTCTAAATTTGGTATTATTAAGTCTTCTGTAACTGCATTAATATCAACTTGTAATTTGGTATATTGTCCTCTTTCAATAGGAAGACTTAATATTATCTCTACTAAAAATGTATTAGGATTTAAATACATTCTCTCATTTCCTTGTTCAAATATAAAATATTTTTTTCCTTCATATTCACCTTTTTTTAGTTTAACCTTTGAAAATAAAACAGATTTTATAGAAAGAGGTGTACTTTTTTCATTACTTAATATTTCTGAATAATATCTAAACATATTCATTTTTTCAGGACAATAAGTAATATTTTTATCTTTTGTAGTTTTAAGTAAATATGTTTTAAAATAATCGTTTATAAGATAATATTTATCCTTTGTAATAAGTTGGTATGAAGATTTATTTGAGTCATTAGCAGAAATAATCTTTTTTATACCATCTTTATAATAAATATATTGACTTGGAATGTCATGTTTATTTTCATAAATAGTTATTTTGAAATTATTTCCAAATTCAACCCCAACATTAGCTTTCCAAATTTTGTTCATTATAATATATTTATATGAAAATAAAGATAAGTTGATTATTATAATGAAGAAGATAATAATTATAAATATGATTTTAATTTTATGATATTTATTTTTAGTTAATTCTAATTTTTTTATATTCTTTATATCCATTTTTTCACCCATTAATTTTTAAAAATAATACTTAATTAAAAATTCCTTTAAATAAATTTAATTTTTTTTAGATATGTCTATAAGCCTTTTATTTACACTAACTTTGTGATTATTTTATTAATAATTTTTTTCAATTAGTGTGTAAGAAGAAATGTCAGGCATTTCAACTAGCCTCCAGCCAACATTAGATTGCGTAATTCGATATTCCTTATCATGTTCAATGTTAGCTTTTAAAACTATATCAGCAAAAAATGTATCTTTATCGATATAAATAATTTCGTTTGTGTCATTTTTCATTAAGTAATAAGATTCTTCTCTAAATCCAGAATTTGTAATCTTTATATCATTTCTTAAAATAAGTTTAAAAACATCAAAATAATTTTTTACGTTTTGAAACATTTCAATATCTATATTAATATTGTTATTCAAAGAAACATTTTTTTCAATATAATATGTCATGTTATCATTATTAAAGTAATAATGGTCCTTTCCATCATAAAATTCTAATAATTTATTTCCATACATTTTTTTCATTTTTCCATATCCAAAATAAGTTGTTGTATGGAATTCATATCTTTCAATATTTTGATCATATTCTTCGATTGTATAATTATTGCCTATATCATAATTTATATTCTTTTTAAAAGCATTACTTGCGATATAATATCTAAATCCTAAGTTTACTATATTTATTCCTATTACAATTAATATAAATAGAATTATTATTGCTTTTATAAAAATAGTTTTATTTTTATATTTTTTTATTTCTTTTAGTATTTCACTATCGGTTATTTCTTCTTTTTTTAATTCTTCAGTCATATTCATATAAATTTTGTTACAATCTTTGCAATTTTTTAAATGTTCTTCTATAAATTTATTTGTTTCACTAGATGTCATATTTTCAATGTATGTAGGTAGTAAATCAATTACTATATTACACTTTTTATTCATTACTATTATCCTCCTTTAATTTTTGTTTTCCTCTGTAAAATGTAACTCTAGCCCATGTTTCAGTTTTACCAAGTAATTGTCCAATTTCTTTGAATGATAAATCACTATTTAATCTTAAATATATAACTCTTTTAGTTTTTTCATCTAATTTATTGATTTTTTTATAAGTATCATGAATTTTTTCTTTTTGAATAAAATCATTTTCTATATTGACATTAGACTTTATATTTTCACTTAGTTCTTCTTTTGAAAAATGTTTATTCTTTCGGAGATAATCATAGTATGAATTTTTTGCAATTTCACATAACCAAACTGTAATTTTTGAATCGCCTTTATATGTATGTATTTTTGAAATCATTTTGTAAAATGTTTCTTGAGTGATCTCTTCAGCTATATCTTTATTTTTACTTAAACACATTAAATATTTGAATATTATTTCATAATATTTTTTATATATTGCTTCAATACTATTCATATTTATTTCCTTCCTAATTTTGTATATATTAGACGTTTAATAACTAATTTTGTTACAAAATTAATTATTAAATTATAACATTTTAAAAGAAAATTTGATATAATAAAAAACAAAGTATTTAAATTAACTAAATCACCAATATTTATTTAAACAGTTTAAAAAATATTGTAATTATTTTTTATTTATGGTATGATTTTTATATAAAAAAATAAATGGAGGCAAAAAATGGAAAAAAAAGAAATTAGTGCTAGAACTACAGTAAAAGCTATAATCACAGGATTCGTTTCATATGGTATAATAGTAATATTTATATCATTAATAATTTTTACTATTGGTAATTATTTTTTTGAACAACTTTCTAATTCTACTTCCAGAGGATTATATATAACAGTACCATTAATGGCTGTAATATTTCTTTATTTTATAATACATGGTATTTGTAGAATTAGTACTTATGATGTTTTTAAAAAATGTAATACTAATCCGAATAATTATAGAACAATAATAAAAGCATTAAATACATTTTTCATTATTTGTATAATATTATCTATCGTAATTTTTTTAAGTTTATTATACTTAAATTTAGAGTTTCAAGTAAAGTCAATGGAACTTGCTACATTAAAATATAAAGAAGTTTTTTCTGAAAACTATGTAAAAATATTAACATCGCAAATGAATGAAATATTTAATAATTCTAAAATTAATCTTACAATTTCAACTACTATATTAGTGTTAGGAATTGCAATTTCAATTCTTTCATTAATACCATATCAAAGAAAAATGATTTTGAAATATAATGAATTTAAAGATGATTCTAAAAACAATTAATAAATAATTAGAAAATTTAATAGTTATAAAGTCCAGCTTTTATGTTGGACTTTTTTATGTGTAAAATTTAAAATTTTTTAATTTTGAAAATATATAAAAATATTAAAGATATAATTTTGTTAATTAACTTTTCCTAATTTAATTTTACTAAGATTTCTCATAATATTTATAGAATATTTTTATAATATAATAATATAATTTAATAAATTTACAAAAAGGAAATAGGTATATGGAAAGTATTGGAATTATAAGTTTATTTGGCCTAATTTTTGGAATGATTGGCACAACATTAGGTGGAATTATTGGTGCTTTTTTAAATATTAAAACTAATAAATTTCTTAGTTTTATTTTAGAATTTGCAGCTGGTTTAATGACAGCTGTTATATGTTTTGATTTAATTCCTGAAACATTAAATATAGTCTCACTTACAATATGTATATTGGGAATTTTTACAGGTATTTGTGCAATGATTTTTTGTGATAAAATTGTAAATACATATTGTGGTAGTAATTCTAGTTTGAATAAAAATAATATGTTAAAAACAGGAATAATTATTGCAATAGGTTTAGCAGTACATAATTTTCCAGAAGGTTTAGCAATTGGAGCTGGTTTTGAAGCATCAACTAATTTAGGATTCAGACTTGCAATTGCTATAGCACTTCATGATGTACCAGAAGGGATATCTATTTCACTTCCTTTAAAATCTAGCGGTTCAACAAGAGTTAAAGCTATTATAATTACTACACTTTCAGGATTAACTACTGGTATGGGAGCTTTTTTTGGAGCTATAATTGGAAATATTTCAGAAACACTTATTGGATTTTCTTTAGCATTTGCAGCAGGCGCAATGCTTTATATTGTTTCTTGTGAACTTATTCCAGAAT
Source organism: uncultured Clostridia bacterium (assembly GCA_947594985.1). Lineage (GTDB taxonomy): Bacteria > Bacillota > Clostridia > TANB77 > CAG-508 > Scatovivens. The sequence goes on along the minus strand of CANQEK010000030.1, from coordinate 10,918 downwards.
CTAAAAGATTATACAAAGGAAGATTTGCATCTTTAGGAAATATTATGGGATTAATTATAGGGATGCTTGCACAAAGTATATAATATTTTTACAGCTATAATTTTATATTATAGAAAAGTATATAGCTTTCTCTACAAAATAAAAAAGTGGTTATTATAAAATTTATAATAACCACTAAATAATAAAATTTTAAGCTAATGATACTTTTAAATTTTTTAATACATCATATCTTTTGATTTTTTGAGTTGTAGTTTTTGCAAAAGGTTTAGTAGTAATAGATATTTGTTTAATATGTTTATAAATTGGTAAAGATTTATTTATTTCTTTTATCTCGTTCCAAATAAGATTTTTGTATTCTGATTCAGACTTATTACCTAGACTGCTAACAATTAAATCTTCAGAATAAACAATTTCAGCACATAAAGCAGTATCTCGAGAAGTCTCTTCTCTAGGATAAACGATACTTTCTACAACATAAGGAATTTTGTTAATTAATGCTTCCAATTCTTGAGGATAAACGTTTTTTCCATTTTTAAGTACGATAAGATCTTTCTTACGACCAGTTATATATAAAAAACCATCATCATCTAAATAACCGTAATCACCTGTGCTAAGCCAACCGGTTTTTTAATACTTTATTTGTTTCTTTCTTATTATTGTAGTATCCAATCATAACACTTGGACCTTTTACTGTAATTTCCCCAACACCATTAATATCAGGATTTTCTATTTTAACATCTAGATTATCCAAAACAAGACCGATCGAACCAGGTTTTTTCATATTATATGTTTCAGCAGAAACAATAGGGGAAGCTTCAGTTAAACCATAGCCTTGAATAAATTCTATGCCTAAATCATTAAAACCATGAATTGTATCTACATTCAAAGGGGCAGAGCCACATAGAACTAATCTTAAATTTCCTTTGAATTTACTTATTAAATCTGTTTCTTTATTTTCATTAATATCTTTTTGCATTTTTTTATACATTGTTTCCAAAACAAGAGGAACAGCAAATAATACAGATACATTATATTCTTTTAAATTATTTTGTAGATGTTTTAAACCATCACAAAAAGCAACTTTTGCTCCAGAATAAAGACCAAATAAGAAAGTCGCAGTACATTCAAAAGTGTGATGTATTGGTAAAAAAGATAATAAAGTATCATCCTTTGTAACTTTTGCATAATGACTAAAAGAAACAACATTTGAACAAATATTATATTGAGAAAGCATAACGGCTTTAGGTGTATTGGTAGTTCCTGAAGTAAAAATCATAGCAGTCATTTTTTTATTATCAATTACTATATTATCATATCTGTTATCTCCACTAGAAACAAGATTTTTTCCTTTTTCTAATAGACAGTCAAAACTTTTTATTTCATTTTCATCATTTTCTATATCGATTGAAATGGCATATTTAACAATATTAGAATCTTGTTTTAATAATTTTTCAATAACTTCTCTATGTTTATTTTCAAAAATAATTGCAGTAGCACCACTTCTTTTAATTAAAAGTTCTAATTCGTTTTCAGGTAATAGTTTGTCTAAAGGTACAACAACCATATTTCCAGTTGTGATTGCAAGATAACTTACGCACCATTTGTAGCTGTTATTACCAACAAGAACAATCTTTTCACCTTCTAGACCCAAATCCAATAATGCAGTTGAGAGTGATACTATATCGTTTTTAAAATCACAATATTTAATTTTTACAATTTCTGGTAAGTTTTCAGAGAAATTTTTTTTAAATTCATAAACAATGTGGTTAGGATCTCCTCTTTCGGCAATGTCTATTAATTGCCTGAAATTTACAACATTTTCATTTAATTTATTCATTATATATTCCCCCATAAACATAGATTTAATATTTATTAGTATTTTATATAAATATTGACATATTTATTGTATCATAACGTTCAAGATTTTTTCAACATTTTTATTGATTTTTTATAAAAACATATATATAATGAAAAAAACTAGAAATGTTGGAAAGAGGAGAATATGTAATGGACGAAGAATTATTTGATCTAACAACACCTCAAAAGGCGATAATTAATATGGAACAATTTTACCCTGGAACAGGTATGAATAATATAGTGGGTAAAATAACTATCCATGAAAAAGTAGACTTTGCAGTTTTAAAAAAGGCAATTCGCATTTTTGTAAAAAATACAGATAATATTCGTTATCAATTACATATAGACCAAGACACTATAAAACAATATAAAAAAGAATATGAATCATTTAAAATAGATCATGTTGTGCTAAATTCACAAAATACAGAAGAAATATGCAATGATATAGCAAGAAAACCTTTTGAATTATTTGACTTACCATTATTTAGATTTACAACATTTCAAAATGAAGATGAAACTGGTGGATTTATAGTATGTGTACATCATTTACTAACAGATGCATGGTCAATAAGTATGCTAATAAGTACAATTGTTTCTATATATTCTAAAATAATAAAAAATGAGAAGATTGAGATAGATAATAATTTATACCCATATACAGATTTTATAACTCAGGAAAATCAATATTTACAAAGTACAAAATTCAAACAAGATAAAGAATTTTGGGAAGATTTATTTTCAGAAAATATATTTGAAGATATGCCTATAGGAAATAGTCAATCAAATCTAACGTATGAAGCAACTAGAACAGAATTTAAATTATCAAAAAAAGTAACTTCAAAAATAGTAGATTTTTGCAAAGAATTAAAAATATCTCCATTTACATTCTTATTATATGTTATTGCAATTTATGAAAGTAAAGTAAAACAAACAAATAACATTGTTCTATCAACACCGATTTTGAATAGAAGTGGAAAAAAAGAAAAGAATACTTTTGGGCTTTTTGTAAATAACATGTTGTATAAATTAAACATTGAAGAAAGCACAAGTGTTTATGAGGCAATTACCAACCTAAATAAATCACAATTTTCCTATTTAAGACATCAAAAGTATCCACTTCAAGAATTAATATCTAATATAAAATCAAAATTTCAAATAAAAGAAAATATTTATAATATTTCAGTTTCATATCAAAATGCTAGAACAAATCATAATGAGGATACAGTTCCTTATGATTCAGAATGGATATTTACTGGATATTTAACAATTCCATTAGTATTTCATATATACGATATGGATGATACAAGTTCATTTTCTTTTATATATGATTATCAAAATAAAATATATGATTTCTCTCAGATAAAAGATATACATAGTCGAATACTTTATATTGCTGAACAAATTATGGAGAATCCTAATATATTAATAAAAGATATTGAACTTACAACTGTCGAAGAAAGAGATAAAATATTAAACGATTTTAACAATACAGAGGTTACATATGATAGAAAAAAGACAATTTTAGATTTATGGGCAAAACAAGTAAAAATTAATCCTAAAAAAGTTGCAATAATTTGTGGGGAAAAAGAAATATCATATCAAGAATTAGATGAAAAATCAGATGAACTTGCGGGATATTTGCAAAATAAATATCATTTACAACAAGGAAGAAATATATCTGTAATTTTAGAACGTTCTATTGATTTAGCTGTTGCAATGCTGGCTATTCTAAAATGTGGTTGTTCGTATGTATTAATAGATACATCTCATCCAAAAGATAGAAAAATTTATATGATTGAGAACTCAAATTCTCAGTATGTAATATCTGATTTAGATTTAGATTTAAAATTACAAAATCAAATAAATTGGAATTTAAATACAAAAATAGATAATAAAAATAATTATAAAAAAGTAGAGATAAATTCAGAAGATTCTATGTATTTACTATATACATCAGGTTCTACAGGTTTACCAAAAGCAGTTACAATAACACATAGAAATTTTCATAATTATTTAATTCGGAATCTCAAGAGTAGTAGATTATACAGACGATAAAAAAGTACTTTCAATGGCATCAATATCTTTTGATGTATTTGGATATGAATTTTGGGTTACGATTTTAAATAATCTAACTCTAGTATTATCAACGAAAGAAGAACAAGATGATTTTAGTAAGATAAATGATTTAATTACTAAACGTGAGGTAAATATTTTATATGGAACTCCAAGCAAAATTCAGTCAATAATATCTTCTATGAAAAAATATCATAGTATGAAATCTCTAAAATGCATAGGGATTGGTGGAGAATCATTTAATATACCATTTATAAAAAGTATACAAGCACTTACATCTGCAGAAATTTATAATATGTATGGACCAACAGAAACAACAGTGGGCTGTTCAGTAAAAAAAATAGAAAAAAATACGAAGATTATTACTATTGGAAAGCCTTTAGCCAATGTTAAATTTTATGTTTTAGATAAAAATTTAAAGCTTTGCCCACCAGGAATAAAAGGTGAACTTTATATATCTGGTGATGGAGTATCAAAGGGGTATTATCAAAGAGAAGATTTAACAAACAAAACTTTTATTAAAGATATTTTTAATCCAAAATTAATGATGTACAAATCAGGAGATATAGTAAGTTGGACAAAAGATGGAGAAATACTTTTTTATGGAAGAGCTGATACACAGGTAAAAATTAGAGGATATAGAATAGAAATTAGTGAAATAGAAAAAGTATTAAGTGAGCATAAATTTATAAAGAATTGTACTGTAATAAACTATGAAAATAATGATAGAGATTTTCTATGTGCATATTATATATCAGATTTTACAATTCAAAGTTATGAACTTAAACTATTTTTATCAAATAAATTACCAAGTTATATGATACCATCATATTTTATATCAATACCTGTTTTGCCTCTTACAGTAAATGGCAAACTTGATAAGAAAAGACTGCCATCACCGTTTGAACCTAATATGGGCGAAAAATATATAAAACCAGAAAATGAAATGCAAAAAAATATTTGTAAAGTTTTGGAAAAATGCTTAGGAATAAAAAAAATTGGTATAGAGGAAAATTTTATGCATCTAGGTATGGATTCGTTATTAGTAATAAAAGTACAATCTGAATTATCAAATCTAGGTATATCTGTTCCAACACAATATTTTTATGACTATTCTACGGTAAAAGATTTATGTTTTGCATTAGAACATAATACAAATTCAGTGGGGCCATTAGTTAAAGAAGATAGTTATCCATTTTTACAACATGATCTAAGTAAAATAAAAGTAATTAATGATACAAAATTCAAAAATGTTTTATTAACAGGAGCCACAGGATTTTTAGGAATACATATTTTAGAAAATTTATTAAATATGAATAAAAAAGTGTATTGCCTAATAAGGGGAATAAACGTTGAAAGTGCTAAAAAAAGACTTGCTTCTATGTTTAAATTTTATTTTAAAGATTCTTATGGAGAAGAAATATTTAATAAAATAGAAATAGTTGTAGGCGATATGGAATATAAAAATTTTGGTTTATCGCAAGAAGAAATAGATAAACTAGGAAATAAAATAAATCTGGTAATACATAGTGCTGCTTCAGTAAAACACATGGGAAAATATGAAGATTTTAAAAAAATGAACTTAGAAGGAACAAAAAATGTAGCAGAATTTTGCATGAATTATAATATAGGATTAAATCATATATCTACAATGAGTGTTTCAGGCGATTATATGCCATTGAACCGTACAAATGATAATGTTGATTTTACAGAAGAAAACTTCTTTATAGGACAAAATTATCAAGAAAATTATTATATAAAAAGTAAATTACTTGCAGAAGAATTTTTGCTACAAAAAATTAAAGAAAAATCACTAAAAGCAAATATTTTCCGTATAGGAAACCTTACACGGAAGATATAGAGACGGAATATTCCAATATAACATAGAAAGCAATTCATTCTATAATAAAATACAGTTTATATTAAAAAATGGATTTTTCTATGAAAGTAGCAATATTTGTGAATTTGATATATCTCCAGTAGATGAAATTGCAAATGCTATAATTCGAATAATTTATAATTATGGGCACATAAATAAAATATTTCATATGACAAATCCTCAAAAATTTACAATACAAACTTTAGTAGATAAATTTAATAATTTAGGATATGAAATAAAAATATTAAAGGATGAAGAATTTTATAAAAGAATTATAAAATTGGGCTCAAATGATAATTCTTTAGTAATAAATGATTATAATTTACATACAAATATTTCACATTTAAATATAAAGACAAAGAGTAAAATAACACAAAAATACTTAGATAATATAGGATTTCATTATAAAAAGATAGATGAAAAATATTTTGAAAAATTTATAGAATATTGTAAAAATATCAAATTTATATAAGGAAGGTACAAATGAAAGAAAAGAAAAAAAAGGGATTATATACCTATCAAAAAGTTATATTATCATATTTTATGTCATTTACAATATGTATATGGGCTTTATATCCATTTATGTATAAAATATTAAACTATCCACCAGGAACAGTAGATACACAGTTTCAGATTGATTATGGAGGACTAACATATACAAAACAATTTTTTGTAATTTATTTATTTATTGTAATTACATTTATTATATTTCAACGTTTTGTATTATTTAGGAAAATTGCTAATTGGGAAAGGCATGGGGATACTAGATATACCTCAGAAGATGTAAGATATACATTACTTACAGCACCTACAAAATTTTATTTATTACAAATTATAATACCTTTTATTGCTGTTACTGTAGGATTGGGAATGCCAATTGTAAAGCATGAAGTAGAAACATCAGGAATAACAGTTGCAATATTATTGGTTGCTGTATTTACATTTAATGCTACAATATCGTATGTATTTTCTAAAAATTTATTTAAAACAGTTTTATTTAAAACATTTAAAGAAAATAACTTAATAAGAAAACATTCAAGTTTGTCAAAAGATATGATGCTATTATTAATACCATTATTAATAGCAGGATTATTCTTTACAGTTATAGTATCTTATTCTAGATTAGTTAATGTAAGAGGAACAGATATATATAGGTATTATAAACAAGAATTAAATTATACTTTTAGTGAAAACACATCATATACAGAAGAAGAAATGATAGACAAAATGAATAAAATAAATTATTTAAATAAAGCAGATACATACTTTATTATAGATCAAGATAAAAATATAACAACCTCAGATGGTATTGCATTAACAGATTTTTTCAAAAAATATATATTTGAATTATCAGATGAAAATGATGGAAGAGTATATGAACATTATGCAGTTAATACACAAGGATATATAAAACATATAATTGTTAATAATCAAAATTATATAATAGGAATACGTTATCCAATTAGTGGAGGAGATGCATTAAATTATATAGTAATAACATTTGTAATCTTATTTGGTGTAATATCATTTTTAGTATGGTATTATTCAAAATCTCTTGCAGACCAAATAAATACAATTGTTAGTGGTTTAAAAGAAATAAATACAAAGAATAATGAAGAGTTTAAAAGAATATCAATAGTATCTAATGATGAATTAGGAGAACTTACTGTTGAATTTAATAAAATTCAAAGTCTAACAAAACGTAACATTGAACAAATACATAATAATCAAGAAATGTTAATGGAAAGAGAACGTTTTGCATCTCTTGGACAGTTGATTGGAGGAATAGCCCATAATTTAAAAACACCAATAATGTCTATTGCAGGAGCAACTGAAGCTTTAGCAGATTTGATTAAAGAATATGATGAGTCTATTGGAGATCCAGAAGTTACAAATAGTGACCATCATGAAATTGCAAAAGATATGAAAAAATGGTTAGATAAAGTTAAAACATATGTATCATACATGTCAGATGTAATTACAACAGTTAAAGGACAGGCAATATCGTCAGATGACAATATACAAAGTTTTACAATTGAAGAACTTTTAAATCGTGTTTCTATTTTAATGAAACATGAATTAAATCATTCTCTTGTTGAAATTAGGTATAATTTAGATGTTGATAAAGGATTTACAATAAATGGAAATATAAATGCTTTAGTACAGGTAATAGATAACTTGATTTCAAATGGAATTCAGGCGTATAATGGCAAACCAAATAATATAATCGATTTTTCTATTACTGAAAAAGATGGAAATATAATTTTTTCAATTCGTGATTATGGTTCTGGAATAAGTGAGGAAGTACAAAAAAAATTATTTAAAGAAATGATAACAACCAAAGGTAAAAATGGTACAGGACTTGGATTATATATGTCTTATTCAAATATAAAAGCTAAATTTAATGGAGATATAAGTTTTGAGTCAGAAATAGGAAAAGGTACAACATTCAATATATCAATACCATATAAAAAAAGTTAGTTTTTGAAGTGAACCCAAATTGTTAGACAAAATTTGTTTAATGAAGAGGGTTCACTTAATTTTAACTAACTTTTTTTGTAACTATTAAGATACATTATAATTCTTATTTTAATACATGTAATTATATTACAATATTAAGTAAAAATAATATTTTTTCTTCTATATATAGACATGATAATAGCAAAAGCAATTACATTAACTAAAAAAAACAAATTTCCTTCTGATATAAAAGGTAAGTTTATATCAGAAGTTGGTAATATATTTAAATTCATAAGTATATGTATTATAGATTGAGCAATATATAATGTATTTAAACCTATCATTAAAATACTACCATAAAAATCTTTAAGTTTTAGTGAGTCTAGAATTAATATAATTGATATTAATAATATAATACAAACTAAAATACTTGATGGTATAATTCCTATTTTTGAAAGAATTTGTAAAAATAATGAATTTGTATTTTTAAAAAATGTGTTTTTTGTTTCTCCAAATAATTTCAAATTATTTAATAAATTTTCTTTTTCCACGTGATATTCAGGAAAATCATTATTATAAACTTTTTCTGCTAAAAATGAAATATTAAAATATCCAAGTAATGATATTGCACAAATAGATATGAATAAGCTCAAAAATGAAAAGAATATTACATTTGTAGTTTTCATATATTTATTATTGATATTTTTAAATGTATACATTAATAAATAAGATGTTATTAATATTGCACTATTAATTATTGATTCTGATTGAAAAAATATTAGCAAAGCAGATAATGAGTACATTGTGATTAGTTTTACTTTTTTTCCATCTACTAAAGCTCCTGCAAAAGATACAATATATAAAAATATAGAAACATACCATAATTTCATATTTAAAATTGGTGGCAAATATTTTTCACTATACATTAATGGATGTATTGTTTTCCAAATAGTATTACAAATATCAAATTTTTTATCAATCCATTGAAAAATTAAAAGTCCTGTTGCAAGAATAAAAATATGGTTTGAAAATTTTTGAATTTTCTTATAATCAAAAAAATATATTATTAATCCTAATAATAGTGAGATTATAATAAAAACTATCTCTTTTGACATTGTATATCCAGAACTATAATGGTTTATACATTCTTTAAAATATAAAAAAATTTTTATTAAAATTAAAGAAAAAGTTAGTATTAATATTCTCCATTCAAGTTTTGGTTTATGTATTTTATTTAGTTTTTTACCAATTTCTTTTGGATTTCCCATTTCTTTTACAGCTATTTCTTCTACGTCTTCTTTAGAAATTCCTGCACTAATTTTATCTTCTTTAATATCTTCTATATGAGCTTTTAATTCTTCTGTAATAGGTACGGTTGCGGGTTTATATTTTATTTCATTACACACACTTTTTATAAACTCATTAGTATTCAAATAAAGCACCTCCTATTAATTCATTTACACTTAATGTAAAAATTTGCCATTCTTCTTTTTTTAAACCTAGTTGTTTCTTTCCTTTTTTAGTAATAGAATAATATTTTCTTTTTTTTCCATTAACTTCTTCCCAGTAAGAGGATATATTTTTATCTTCTTCTAGTCTATGTAGTATAGGATATAGCGTTCCTTCTTTAAATTCAAAAATATCTTTAGTTTTTGTTTTTAATTCTTTAATTATTTCATATCCATACATAGATTTAAAATCTAATACTGATAAAATTAATAAATCAGTAGTTCCCTTTAGTAATTCTCTGTTAATTTTCATAATTAATCTCCTTATATAATATTAAATATACATAGGTTTACTATGTATATTTGCATTGTATACCTATGTATATTTTTTGTCAATATTTTATTATAATTAATCACGTTGACTTACCCAATCAAATTAATTATAATAGGAAATATAATTTAAATATAATATAACAATTTTTAAGGAGATTATTTTATGAATGAAAAAGAGAAAATGTTATCTGGAGAATTATATGATGCAAATTATAATAAAGATTTAATAAAAGAAAGATATATAGCTAAAGATAAATGTTATAGTTATAATCAATTAAAACCATCAAATCATACAGAAAAAATAAATATTATAAAGGAGTTATTTGGGAAAACAGGAAATACATTTACTATTGAACAACCGTTTATGTGTGATTATGGATATAATATTGAAATTGGTGAAAATTTTTATGCTAATCATAATTTAATTATTCTTGATGGTAATAAAGTGGAATTTGGAGAAAATGTATTTATTGCACCAAATTGTGCTTTTTATACAGCAGGACATCCACTAGATGCAGAAACAAGAAATCAAGGATTAGAATATGCTAGACCAATTAAAGTTGGAAATAATGTGTGGATTGGTGGAAATGTTGTTGTACTTCCAGGGGTTACTATTGGAGATAATGTTGTAATAGGAGCAGGCAGTATTGTTAATAAAGATATTCCATCAAATGTTGTAGCTTGTCGGGAATCCGTGTAAAGTGATTAAGCAAATAAGCAACTAGTAATATAAAATAAAATAGGTAATTAAAAGTAATTAAAAATGTTATAACTGAAATGAGTGAAATTACTTGTTACAATACTTCTTAAAGATAAAATTTTTGTTATAATGTAAATATAATAAAATATATAAAAAGGAAACGTAAAA
>CANQEK010000029.1 GCA_947594985.1 uncultured Clostridia bacterium | reverse complement strand
TGATATTGCTATAAATGATGCAACATAACCTTCCTCTGAATTAACATCTAACGGTTCAGAAGTTCCACTCTTTCCGCCTATTGAATAACCTGGAACTTTAGCATTTCCTCCTGTTCCATTTGTAACAACTGATAACATCATTTTTTTTACACTATCTGCTGTTTCTTTTGAAATAACTTGTCTTATCTTTTCAGTTTCAACAACTTCTATACTCTTTGTGTCAGTATTTTCAATTTGCTTTACAATTTTAGGCTTTACTAATACTCCATCATTACAAATTGCAGAAACAGCTGTTATAAGTTGTAATGGTGAGATTTCAAATCTTTGTCCAAAAGAAGTTGTAGCAAGTTCAACAGGTCCAATACTTTCTAATGGATAAAATGTTCCTTTATATGCTTTGGCAATATCACTTCCACATGGTTCAAATAATCCATATGCTTTAAAATACTTATACAATAACTTTGCCCCTATTCTTTGTCCTAATTGCATAAATGCTGGGTTACATGAGCCTTCTAATGCTTGTCTTAAACTAGTATAACCATGAGGTTCTTTTCTCCAGCAACTTATTGGATCTTCATCTTCAGCAACAACATATGAACCTGTACATAAAAAGTCATTTGGTGTATCTGTTTCAACTATATTTTCTTCTAAACCTATTGATGCAGTAATCAATTTAAATGTAGAACCCGGTTCATAGGTTCCAGATACATTTCCATTCTTCCAAACATTTAATAAAGCATTAGTTTTTTCAGAACTTTCTAATGCATTCCATTCTTCCTGTGTATAACCAGTAGGTTGAAAATTAGATGGTTCATTTAAATTATAATATGGATATGAAGCCATAGCTAATATATCACCACTTTGAGGATTCATAACTATTACATTTCCACTAGTTGCAGTACTATTTTCAATCATTGCATTTGCTAAATACTTCTCTGCTATTGCTTGTATTGCTGTATCAATCGTTAGATAAATATTACTACCATTTTCTGAGGCAATATATTGTTTATAATCATCTGATATTGCTTTTTCTTTAGCATCTACAGTTGTGACTACTTTTCCTGCCGTTCCCGTTAATATGTCATTCCATCTTTGTTCTAATCCTGTTTGTCCAGAATTATCAGTACCACAAAATCCTAATAAGTTTGAAGCTAATGTACTATATGGATAATATCTTTTTGAATCTTCATCTATGTTAATTCCTTTTGTTATATTTTTTTCTTTAATCCATTCTGTAAGTTTATTTACTTTATCTTTTTCAACTTTTTTTTCTATTATAATAACTGATCTGTCTGATTGTAATCCTTCCATTACCTCTTCATATGTGATATTAAATATACTTGACAATCCTTCTGCAACTATCTCATTTTCAACTGGTTTACTATTTGCATAAGTAATTTTTCCTGGATTTATAGATATTGTATCTACAGGTATACTTTGGGCTAAAATTTCACCTTTAGAATCATATATTGTACCTCTATTAGGACTAATTATTTTATTTCTAATTTGATTTTTATAAGCTTTTTCACTCCAACTTTTTCCTTCAACAAATTGTATAATTAGTAAATGCCCTATTACAATTATAAAACCAATAGTTACAAACACACCTAATAATATTAATCTTATATTTCTCCAAAAATTTTCTTTTAAATTTTTCTTTATAATTTTTCTCACCACTCTTTACTTTTTAAATATACTAAAAATAGCATCAATTAACGTTATAACTATATCCACTATAGCTTTTATAATAAAATTATCTTCATATATTTTTATTAAGAAATTTCTGCTTGGAGGTAAAATCCATATTATAGTTATCACTGCTATAATTACTAATATTGTAATAACAATATTTCTTAAGCGTTTTAAAGTCCATGGCTGTTTTACTTTATATCCCATTTTTCTCAAGTAATTATCATATTCTTGTTTATATGCTTTTTTATATTCTTCTTCAGCAATTTGGGCTTTTTTTAAATTATTTTTAAACTCTTTTTTTGCTGCTTCAATAACTTTATTTTTTTCTTCTTTATTTAATGTAACATCTTCATTATTAGAATTTTCATTAAAATTTGATATTGTATTATTTTTAGAGTTATTTATATTACTTGGTTTATCTTGTATTTTTTTTTCTTCCGAAGAATTTTTTTCTTGTATATAATCATTTTCTGTATTTGATGGTTTTACAGAAATATTTTGTAGTAGCTCTTCTGCTCTTTTCTTTGCTAAATCTTTATCATACTGTTTTCTTTTCTCATCATTAGAAAGAATATCATAAGCTATTTTTAACCTATTTAAAATTATTTCATTTTCTTTATTTGCTTCTTCATCTAAATTAGGATCTTTATGATATTTTAAAATTAAATTTCTATAAGATTTTTCAATTTCGTCTTTAGAAGCTGTTTCTTTAACTTCTAACAAATCATATATAGTTATCATAATTTTACACCTTTTCTTTATTTACATTAAATATGTTTTTTTATTAAAAAAATTATATCATTATAATTTTGCTATATCAAGATTTCTATAATTTTAATATTTATATATTAAAAAAATATGTAGCTTCTAAATCAGCTTCATTAACTAATAATGCTAAAGGATATTTTTTAAAAGCTTGACCTATAGTATTATATAATTCTTTTGGTTCAGTAAATCCCATATGCCATCTTATACAATATTTTTCTTCACTTGTTAACTTTATATATTCAGTTATCATCATAACACTTTTTTCTCCATGTCCATATGGAATTGTATCTTCTATAGTATAATAAGGAACTTTTTCCCATTCACCTAATTCATTTTTTGCGTTTCTATAATCTACTTTATAAAAATTTGCTTTACAAATATCATGTAATAGTGCAATTATTATTAAACTTTCTGGAGATGTATTTATCTCTATAATAGATTTTTCAACTTTATCCTTTAAAATTTCATATACTTTCATACTATGTTCTAATAATCCACCTTCATAATTTCCGTGAAATCTTGTACTAGCTGGAGCTTTAAAAAAATCAGTTTTTTCTATAAATTCTATTAGTTTATCTATTCCTTCTCTGTTAGTACTTTTTAATAATCTTAAAAATTCTTCTTTCATTTTATTATTTGAACTAGAAATTTTAAAATAATTATTTCTTAAAATAATTATTTCAACTTAAACTCTAATTATTCTCCCTTCTTACATTATTTAGTTAATTTAAATATTTATTTTATAATTTTATCATAAAAATTATTTTTTTACCAATTTAATAAAAAATATTTAATAAAATTCTTTACAATATTTTTTATTTTCTTCAATATAAAACCAAAAACAGATACTATTTAATTTGCAACAATACAAATTTCTAATTAATCTTTTACATTTTTGTTTAATTCCTAAATTTTGTTTATTTTTAATTTATAAAAAATAGAATATTAAATTTGAAGCGTTGATTTCATTTATATACTATTTTTTTCTTTTTCATAAACTCAATTACAGTTTGAGAAAGATTTTTATATTGTTGTAATTCTTCAAACAATAAATCATAATCATTTTGATAATATAAAAAATCATCTAAAATTTCTTTTGATTCAATTTTTAAAGAATTACAAATAAGTACAAATTTATTTAAAGATATTCCATTTATACCTTTTTCTATTTGACTTAAATAAATTGGAGACATAAAAGTATGTATTGACATTTCGTCTAAACTAATATTTTTCTTTATCCTTATTTCTTTTATAACACCTCCTATCTCTTTATTAAATTTATTTTTGTGATTACAAATATATTGATTTAAATATAATATTTCTTTATTTAATTTGTACTGACTAGTATTCTTTTCTACAGAATTGTTCATGTACATCATCCCCTCTAAATATTATTTATATAGTATTTGGAATACTATCACAAACATTTGTTCTAGTCAATAGTTTTTAAAAAAATATTATTAGGAAAATCCTAATAATATTAATAAGTATCATTATTATGTATAATGATTAACCTTCAACTGGTGCCTCAACTGGGCAAACACCTGCACATGTACCACAAGAAATACAAACGCTTTCATCTACTACATATCTTTCTGAACCTTGTGTTATGCAATTCATTGGGCAAGCGCCTGCACATGCACCACAAGAAATACATTTTTCGCTAATTTTATATGCCATGATAAAACGCCTCCTTTCTATAAAATCAATTTTATCTATTTTACTTCTATTTTCATAGAATTATAATAGGCTTTTATAACTTTATTAAATAATAAATTATATAAGTTATTATTTAATTTAAATATTATTATGTATTATTATATATTTTTAAGAATTTTATTACTAAATTTTATAATAATTTTTTTGCAATTTTTTTTACTTGTCTCATAACATGTTTTTCATCTAAATTAATCATTTTTCTATTTTGCATTATTAATTTACCGTCTATCATAACAGAATCAACATCAGCACCATTTGATGAATATACTATATTCTCACAAACATCATTTGGTGGGCACATATGAAGTTTATCAGTTTTTATAAATATCATATCAGCTTTTTTTCCAGGTTCTAAAGTACCAATTTCATTTTCTAATCCCAATACTTTAGCACCTTCTATAGTAGCCATTTTTAATATATCATAAGCTAAAATTGAACTTGGTTTCATAGTACTTACTTTTTGTAAATAAGCTGCTGTTTTCATTTCTTCAAACATATCCATTGTAGTAGTACTTCCTATTCCATCTGTACCTAGTCCAACATTTATTCCATTTTCTCTAAGTTTTACTACATCACAAATTCCAGAAGACAACTTACAATTACTTATTGGATTATGCGAAATTCCACCTTTTATTGATTTTAATAATTCAATATCTGTATCCGAAACATAAATTCCATTTGCTAACACAACTGGCACATCAAAAACATTTAAATCATTCAAATATTCTGTACTTCTTTTTTTATATCTAGATTTAATTTTTATTTCTTCGTCTATAGTTTCCGATAAATGTATATGTAATCCAGTATTTAATTCTTTTGCTAAATCTACGCAAAGCTTTATTGTATCAGGATTACAAGTATGTGGAGAATCTGCAGAAACATATATTTTTATTTTGCTTTTTTTATTATTATTGTATATTTCAGCATATTCTCTAGTTTTTTCAACTTTATCTTTTATTGAATCATCTTTTATGCACCAGGCAACAATAGCTCTTAATCCAGTATCTTCAATAGCCTCAACAGTTTTATTCATTCCAAAATACATATCATTACAAGTTGTTGTACCTGATTTTATCATTTCTAAACAAGATAAGTAAGAATTCCAGTATATATCTTCTGGTTTCAATTTTTCTTCAACAGGAAAAATTGCATTTTCAAGCCAATCCATCAGTTTTTTATCTGTCTTGTAACCTCTAAAAATGCTCATTGCCAAATGTGTATGTGTATTAACAATTCCTGGCATTATTAGCATATTTTTTGCATTTATTTTTGTTTCTACCTCGATTTTCTTATCTATATCTTTATCTATTTTTTCAATAACATTATTATTTATTAAAATATCTTTTTTTCCAATATTAGCAGTATCCCCTACCATATCTAATACATAAGCATTTGTTATAAGTGTTTTCATCTATAATTCCCCTCAAAGTTATTACAGTTTATTCTTTAGTTAATAATCACTTTTTAATATATCAATTTTAAAATATAATTATTATTTTATTATAAGTTAGATATCCTCTTGAGAAATATTCTTCTTGTCGTCTATATCTAATTTTTCTAGTTTTTCTAATTCTTTTAAATCCTCATCATTTACTGAATCCAAATTGTCATCTTCAACCACTGCATCTTTAATAACAACTACATCTTTAGCATTATGCTTTTTAAAATAAAATTCTTCACCATCTTGATATTTAACTCTAATAACTTCTTTTAATGTTTCTACAGACGCAACTTCGCCCGTACCCTCTTCAGTCTTTACTATAGCACCAACTTTAGGTAATCTTTTTAATTTTTCTTCATATACATTTTGTTCATATTTAAGACAACACATTAGTCTACCACAGTTTCCAGATATTTTAGATGGATTCAAAGAGATGTTTTGTTCTTTAGCCATTTTTATTGATACTGTTTCAAAATTTCCTAAAAAAGAACAACAACAAAGTTGTCTACCACATATTCCGTTCCCCCCACATTTTTTTATTTCATCTCTAACACCAATTTGACGCAACTCTATTCTTGTTCTAAAAACAGAAGCTAAGTCTTTTACTAACTCTCTAAAATCTATTCTCTTATCTGCTGTAAAATAAAATATAACTTTAGTTCCATCATATTTATATTCAACATCAATAAGCTTCATTGGAAGCCCGTGATTTTTAATTTTTTCTAAGCAAATATTAAAAGCATCTTTTTCTTTTGCTTTATACTGAGCACGCATTTTCTCATCTTTTTCTGTAGCTATTCGTATAACTTTTTTTAATGGTTCAGTAACTTCATTATCTTCTATTTCTTTTCTAGCTATTACTACTTCTCCAAATTCTTCTCCCATAGCTGTATCAACTATTATATTCATACCTTTTTCTATTTGTAAATTATCCGGATCAAAATAATATATTTTTCCAGGTCTTTTGAATCTAACTCCTGTTACTACTTTCATTTAATTCCTCCCATATTTCAAAAAGCAATTGATCTATACACATATCAAAATTACAATTACATCTAACTCTATCTGCACATTCATTTACATATTTTATACAGTCTATATATTTTTCATTTTCTGTAGATTTTGAATATAAACAAATTATTATATAATCTAATATATCAAAAATATATTCTTTATCATATAATATTTTACCCTCTAACATAATATCTATTATATCTTTTTGTTTTAAATTTGATATTAATAAGTCTATACTGTCATATTTATCTTTTAAATTTTTTAATTTTATAGCTTTTCCAATACTACCATAAAAAGATTTAAGTAAATTCTCTGATAAATTTTCATAGCCTAAAACATTTATTGCATAATCTTTTAATTCTTTATTACTTATATTACGAAATTTAACTGTCATACATCTAGATTTTATTGTATTTAATATAACATTTTCATTTGATGAAATTAAAATTATAACAACAAATTCTGGTGGTTCTTCAAGTGTTTTTAATAAACAATTTTGTGCACCTACAGTCATTTTATCACAATCATTAATTATATAAACTTTTCTTGATGACACAATTGGTTTTTCTATAACTTTTTCTGTTATTTCTCTTATAGTATCAATTTTTATCGTATCTTCACTTTCATTTATACAATAAAAATCCGGATGATTATTTCCATCAAAACATTTGCAAGACTTACATTCACAAGAGTCTTCACCATTTTCTAAACACAATATTTTTTTTGCAAATTCTTTGGCGATTAATAATTTTCCTATTCCTTCTGTTCCTAAAAATAAATAACTATGCAAAATATTATTTTGCTTAATATTTTGGGTTAAATATTTTTTAACTTCTGTATTACCAATAATTTCACTAAATTTCAATAATTTTACTCCTAATCTATTTTTCCAAATTTACTAAATGGCCAAAATCTATAAGTCACTATTCCTTCAACTTTTTTTAAAGGTATGCAACCAAGTGATCTACAATCTGTACTTTTTGTTCTATTATCTCCCATAGCAAAAATATATCCGTCAGGAACTATAAAATCATAAAAAACCTCTGACTCAGTAATTACGTCATTATTCAAATATTCTTCTTTTAAAAGTTCTCCATTAATATATACTTTACTAGATTCTATTTTTACATGATCACCACTAGTAGCTATAACTCTTTTAATATAACTTTTTTTAGTTGTTTCTAAAATATAATAAACAAACTTACTTATTATATTTTTAGGTTCATTCTCATATATAGCAACTGGATTTGATTGATCAGCATTTAATTTTGAATATTCCTTTGAAGGAGCTTCAAAAGTTATTATATCACCTATTTGAGGGGTCTTTTTAGTTATTCTAAAAGTTCTATTTAATATTAATCTTTGATTTTCTTGTAATGTTGGAAACATTGACCTTTGTTTTACTATAGTTGGTGTTGCTATATAATATCTAAATACTAATGCAAGAATTAATGCAATTATTATACAATAACACCATTCTATAACATCTTTTACTCTTTCGTTCATTATTTTGCCTTTCTTATAATATTTTAAAGAAATTATATATTAATTTACTTACTTTTTCAAGCAAATTAGTTATTATATAATTATCTTTTATTACTTTTTTTATTTGCTTTTGCTATTGTTCTTTCAAGTTCTTTTAAATCTTCATCATCATCAAAATTATAAATATCTATTTTTTTATTATCATTAGTAGTAAATAATCCATTTTTAAATACCATAGTCATATCATCTAATTTATTTTTCTTCTTTGTTACTTCTTTTACAGTTTCTTTGTTATCTTTTTCAATATTTTTCTCTATTATATTCTTTTTATTAATAACTCTTTTATTTAATATATCTTGTGATTTATTTATTCTATTTTTGTTGCTACTTTTTCTATTTATCTTTTTATCTTTTATATCATCATCTTTATCTACTTTATACCTTAAAAGCAATATTAATATAATTAATTCTATTATGAATAAGAACCAAATAGCTTTTCCATTTCCAGAATTTTGTTTAGCCACATTTATTTCATTTGAAACACCATAACAAGTATTATTTATATAAAAAATAATTATACTAAAAGCTAATAAAGCTTTCTTAAACATTTTCATATACTCACTTCCTGTTCTTCTTCAATTTTTTCTTTAGAATTTTTAGTCTGTTTTGTTGGTATTCTTATAACGACTTCAGTTCCTTTACCAACTTCACTTTTTATATCTATCATAGCATCATTTTGATCTAATATTTCTTTTGCAATAGAAAGTCCAAGTCCTGTTCCTCCCATCTCTCTAGTACGAGCTTTGTCAACTCTATAAAATCTTTCAAATATTTTATCTAACTCTTCTTTAGGAATTCCTATTCCAGTATCTATAATTTTTATATAAGCATCATTATAAACAAATCCTACATAAACTTTAATTGAACCTTTCTCAGGCGTATATTTTATAGCATTAGATAATATATTAATTACAACTTTTTCTATTCCATTTTTATCAGCATATACAAGAGGAACATTAGAAGTTACAAAGCATTCTCCATTTTGTTCCTTTTTCTTCATTTCTATATCCATTCCATCAAAAGCATATTTAACAAGTTCACCTAAATCAAATTCTGTTTTTTCAATTTTTGCTTTAGAAGTATCATATCTAGAAAGTGTAAGTAAATCACTAACTAAACGAGCCATTCTTTCTGCTTCTGCTGAAATTCTCTCTAAAAACTTTTTATTTATCTCTGAATCAACTTCACTTTCTAGTAAAGTATCTGCATATCCCATAATTGATGTTATAGGCGTTTTTAACTCATGTGAAACATCTGCAACAAATCTTTTTCTCATTGTATCAAGTTTTACATGTTCTGTAATATCTTGTATAACAACTATAACACCTGCTGGTCTGTCATTTTCATTTTTAAATGGAGCAAAAAATAAATTAATTGTCCTATCTTCTACATTTATTTTTTGTTCTGATGAAGTCCAATTTTCTAAATATATAATTTTCTCAAGATTTATATCTACATTATACTTTTCAAAAATTTTTTCAAAATTATCTTCTTTATCTATATTCAAGAATGTTTTTGCAGCTGGATTAATATGAATAATTCTGCCTTCAATATCAAACGCTAATATACCGTCTGTCATATGAAGTAATATTGTTTCCATTTGTTTACTTTGTCTTGTTGCTTCATTAAGATTTTCTTTTAATTCATTATTCATTATATCAAATGCTGTTACTAAATCATTTATACTTCTTTTCTTTTTCTCTTGATTTAAAAATTTATTTTTCTCTGTTCTAGTCGCATTTTCTGCACTTTTAATTAAATTTGATATTGGGGAAATAATAGATTTTGATATAATTACTCCCATAATTATCATTAAAATAACAAAACCTATCATACATACGCACATTATTATTTTAGTTTGATAAATCTGTGTATTCATAATACTATTTATTTCAGAAATTTCAATAATGTTATTCATATTTACATTAGCTTTCTGTAGATTATGAATTAATAACATACCTAATGAAGAAATTGCAATTATTCCAATAATTGTAAAAATAAGAACAATTTTTATTTCTATGCTCCTTAACATTCTTTTCTCCTCATATATATCTTTATTTTAATTTTTTTATTTTTTATATTATATACTTATAACATCATTTATTCAAGCAATTTAATTATTTTAAACATAATATTATTATATAAGTAAAAAAGTAAATGTAAGTATATATAATATCAACATGTATAATTAAAAATTAATTTATAAAAAATAAGCACTTACCAATAATTCTATTGGAAGTGCTCATATTAATATTTAGTACTAATTTTTATCTGTTACATAATAGCCTACTCCTCTTTTTGTAATAAGGATTTTAGGATTTGCTTTATCTTTCTCTATTTTATCTCTAATTCTATTCATAGTAACATCTATAGTTCTAATTGCACCAACATATTCTTCATATTCCCAAACTTCACGAAGAAGCATTTCTCTAGTTACAACTTGACCTGGCTGACTTGCCAAATATTTTAGAACATCAAATTCTTTTTTAGTCAAATTAATAACTTCACCTTTTACTTTTGCTTCAACTTTTTTTAGATCTAAAGTTAAATCTCCAACTTTTATTATATCATTTTTGTCTTCATTTTTTTGATTATTAATAGCATCCATATTTGCATTTAGTTCTGCTTTTCTTAAATTAGCTTTTATTCTAGCCATTACTTCTCTTATTTGAAAAGGCTTTGTAATATAATCGTCGGCTCCCATTTCTAAACCAACAATTTTATCTGATTCTGTATCTTTAGCTGATATCATTAGTATTGGAATATTAGATATATTTAGTGCATATCTTATTTTTTTACATACTGATATTCCATCAAGTTTTGGTATCATAACATCTAACAAAATTAAATCCGGTTTTTCATTAATTGCCATTTCAACTGCTGTAACACCATCATATGCTTCTAAAGTATTATACCCTTCTTTTTGTAAATTAAATACTAATAGCTCCATTATACTTTGTTCGTCATCTACTACAAGTATAGTTTTCTTGTCTTTTTCAACTATCTCTTCCACAAAACTACCGCCTTTCTAAAAGAAATTATCGTTTTATATTTACTTTATATCATATTTAACAATTTTGTACAAGTTTTTTTTCAAATTTATTACAAACTTTTTAAAACTATTTATTTTACTACATAAAAATTTCAATATTATAAATTTTTCCATTATCTTGAAGTAATATTCTTTTTTCTTCTATATTATTTCCATTAACAATAAATTTATCAACACCCGTATTTTTAGCATTATTATTTCTTACTTTTATTCTATATAAAGTTGTTTTATATTTATATTGAATTTCATACTCCTTCCATTCTTTTCTTATGCAAGGTTCTACTCTTAAATAGCCCTTTTCAATTTTAAGTCCTAGAATATACTCTAAAATTGCTTTATAATACCAACTACTAGAACCTGTATACCAATTCCAACCACCTCTTCCAACTAAATCTTTATTACTATACAAATCTGCTTCTAATATATATGGTTCCAGTTTAAATCTTTTAGCTTCCTCTCTACTTTTAGAATGTTCTATTGGATTTATAATTTCTGCTATTTCAACCGCTTTATCTCCAAAACCTAAGATTGCTTCTGCTATTAAAAGCCAACAACTACTATGAGTGTACTGTCCTCCATTTTCTCTTATTCCTGGTGGATATGCTTTTATATATCCCGGATTTACACTCGATTTTTCAAAAGGAGGATCAAACAATTTTATAATTTTATTTTCTTTATCAATTAGATAATTTTCTGCCTCTTCAAGTGCAATAAATTTTTTATCATTATCAGCTACACCAGAAATAATTGACCAACTCTGAGCAATACTATCTATTCTACATTCCTCTGAATTAATACTACCTATTTCTTCACCATCATCAGTAATTGCTCTTTTAAACCATCTTCCATCCCAACCTTTTGTATTAATATTTTTCCTTAATTTTTCTTTACATTGATTATATTTATCAGCTAAATCATTACGTTTTCTTTGCTCACATACAGATATAAATTTATTTAAAACATCATATAGAAAAAAAGCGAGCCAAACACTTTGACCTTTTCCTTTGATTCCAACTTTACTAAATCCATCATTCCAATCCCCTACACCTATTTTAGGAAATGGATCTACACCTTTATCTAATACATTTTCAATTGCTTTAACACAATGTTCAAATAAACTTTCTTTAATATTACTTCCATAATATAAATTATATCTTTCTTCTTCATTTTCCTTTAATATTTCACCATTTAAATACTCAATATTTTCATCTAAAATACTATCATCATTTTCGAAATTAATATATTCTAAAGTTGCATAAACAAGCCAAAGCATATCATCTGAAAATCTAGTTCTAATTCCTTTCTTTGTTTCATTATGCCACCAATGTAATACATCTCCTTCAGGAAATTGATGTCTTGCACAATTTATAATTTGTTCTTTTAAATATTTAGAATCAATATATTTTATACCTAAACAATCTTGAAGTTGATCTCTAAATCCATAAGCACCCCCTGATTGATAATAACCAGTTCTTCCAATTATCCTACTTGCTAAAGTTTGATAAACAAGCCAACCATTCATCATTATATTTAGGCTATCAATAGGAGTCTTTACTTTTATAATATTTAATATATCATTCCATTTTGTTTTAGTTCTATTTAATTCGTTTTCTGTCATATTTTCTTCACTATACTTATCTTTTATAGCCAATATATTTTTATTATTACTTTCTTCTCCTAATATAATATAAAATTCTTTGTCTTCAAATTTATCAAATTTTAAAATAAACTCTAATCCTAAACATGAATTTTTTCCAAATCCTGAGGCATTATTTAAACTTGTATAAAGTGCGTCTGGTTCTAAAATAGAACCATTTCCGAAAAAATTTTCTTTTTCACCCGTAAAAGAATTTATTTTCAAATTACTTGTTACATACATAACCCTATTTTTAAAGTTTTCTTCTGTAAAAATATTTTTAACCTTAATAATATTTGAATCGTTTTCTACATATAAATTTCC
Source organism: uncultured Clostridia bacterium (assembly GCA_947594985.1). Classification (GTDB taxonomy): domain Bacteria; phylum Bacillota; class Clostridia; order TANB77; family CAG-508; genus Scatovivens. The sequence goes on along the minus strand of CANQEK010000029.1, from coordinate 2,528 downwards.
ATTACTAATAAATTCATCTTCTCCTAAAACTGTTTTTATATATAATAATAATTTTATACTTCTCTCTTCATTTATAAGATTTTTTATTCTAAATTTCAACACTTTAAGTGATTCTTCATTTGGTACAAATATTTGTAACTCTTGTTTTAAATTATCATTTGAATTCTTTATCTCAGTATATCCAAATCCATGAGTTACATAATAATAATTTTTATTAGGAATTACTCCTGAATTTAAAGTCCATACAGAATTGTTATGTTCATCTTTTATATAAAATATTTCTGAAGGAATATCAAGTACTCTATCATTATTCCAGGCTGTAAGCCTGTTTAATCTACTATTTTTACTCCATGTATATCCCCCTAAATTATCAGTAACAACTGTACCAAAAAAACTATTACATAAAATATTACACCAAACAGAAGGCAGAATATTTTCATTATTTTTATATATTAAATATTCTCTACCATTACTACTAAAACCACCAAAAGAATTATCATATTTAAGTTCTACTTTTTTAAGAGGATATATCTCACTATTTAAATTAGAAATCTTATCTCTTTTTATTTTAGTTTGACATATTTCCTGTTCTTCAAACTCTTTTATATGACTTTCTATTCCACCTAATTTAGCATTAATAACAACTCTTGCTTTAAATTCTATTACTTCTAAATCTTCTTTTAAAATTTCATCTTTATTTAAAATAAAAATTCCTGTGTTTATATCTTTTAAATATGCCAATTGCTTATTTGAAATTACTTCATTTATTGATTCTTTTACATATCTTTCATATACATCTGTTTCTTCATTTAAAATAATTAAATCTGTAAATATTTTCTTTGCCCTATAATATTCAAATGCATTAATGATTTCTTCAACAACATATATATCTTCAATTTTCTTTATTTTTAACAAAATTATCGGATTATCTCCTGAAATCCCAAACTTCCATAAACTATCTATTTGAGCATTATCTAATATTTTATTACTTTTTATATAATTTAATTTTAAAATATATTTTAATAATCTCACATATAAGTCTATTTTTTCTCCGTCAACTTGTAAATATTTACTTTCCTCTTCACTTCTTGCTCTTGCAATATTTAATATTCTAACAATTTCTTCTTCACTTTTTATGTTATCTAAATTTTCAATAGCCTCATTTTTATTATCAGAAACTGAAATTAATAAATTTATATTTGCTATTTCTTTTGCTCTTATTTTTATAGTTCTTTTCATAGCAATTATTGGCTCCGTAACTTGCAATATTTCTCTTGAAAAATTAGATTGCTGTCTAACCATTTTTGAAATTCCTAAATTCTCTCTTCCTAAATATTTTTCTTTATCAATTTCAAATTCGAAATCCACAATTTGTTCATTTTCTGTGTATAAACTTGTTGCTAAATATTTATTTTCATTTGTATATCTATCTTTTTTTTCAAAAATGATATTCTCATTAAATTGTTCAAGTTTCATAAAAAGCTTGTTAAATGCTGGATGAGAATATTCTTGCATTTTTACAGATAATGATGGTTCAAAATCAGTAATTATTTCTAAAACTTCTTCTTGATTACCTAGATTTTCTATTTGAATTCTTCTAATTTCTATAGCTTTATTTGGGTCTAAACAAATAATTTCTTCTATTTTTAAATTATTCTCTTGTTTTATAAATCTAGCCTTATCTGGTGAAAAAACAACCTTAGCATTTTCTTTAGTATCAATAATTTTTTTATTTCTTACATTTTTAACATAACAATTTATTCTTTGTTTTAATTCAGAAGTTTCTTTATAATTATTTACCATTAAATTATCATATTCACTAATACTATCACCAAAATCATCTATTGTAATTTTATATTTTTCATTAGCTATAACATTAACATTTCTATAAATCTTATTTGGATTATCTATAATTCTCTCAATATAAGAATTTACATTTAAACTCTTACTTCTTGTTATTTTTTCTTTCTTTTCTTTTGTTATTATCATTTGAATAGGCATTCTTTCCTGAAGTAAAATATTTGTTGCCTCTATTTCAGCATTACTATTAAATCTTTTTTTCAGAATGTTATTATTTAAAATATTATTAATAGATAATAAAATTAATCCTTGATGATGTGCCATATATGTTTTTACTGGAACTTTCCCTTTGCTTCCAACCCTAGATAAAGTATAATCTACTGATTCATAAAATCCATATTTTCCTGTTGCTCCATCTACTTCTAATTGTTTAAGATTTTTTATTCCATTTTCCAATTCATCTTCTAAAGACAAAAAGGTACTATACGGAGAAACCACAATATCTTCATCTAATCCTCTTTTTAAACCAAGCCAAGGTATTCCAAAAGCTTTATATTGATAATTATTATTTAAATCTCTTAAATTAAATGCAGATTCAGATATTCCCCATGGAACTCCTAATTTTTTACAATACTCAATTTGGCTCATTACAGCAAATTTACTTGCCTCATCTAATAGACTCCCTTTATATCTTTTTAAATTAACATTTGGCATTAAATATTCAAAAC
>CANQEK010000028.1 GCA_947594985.1 uncultured Clostridia bacterium | reverse complement strand
TTCTTTTTGTTTTTCTGCTTCTTCTTTTTGTCTTTTAAATTCTTCAAATTCTAATCTTTCTTTTTCATCCATTTTTCTATATTCTTTTTCATCTTTTTTATTAACTAAATATAACCATATTAGTCCAATAACTAAAATAGTTAATAAAACTGTACATAATCCTATTGGTTTTTGCATAAACATTAAAAAGTTTCCTACTTTTGCTAATCTTCCCACATATATTCCTTCTACATCTTCCATTTCTACTAGGCTAAGGTCTTCTGCAGTATTGGCATCTCCTTTAGTTTTAAAGTATTGTTTTCCGTTTTCATATATTATTTCAATAATTCTATGAGTTGTAACTGTGTTTTCTTCATTTCTAAAAGCTATTACATCTCCATTTTTTAAGGTTGTTGTATCTACCATTTTTACAAAAACTAAATCACCTGTATGAATTGACGTTTCCATAGAACCTGATAATACTATCATTGGCTTATATCCAAAAATATCTGGTACTTTATCTGGATTAATATTAGCTTTAATCATAATAGTTCCTGCAATAAGCAAAATAATAATAGCTATTGTGAAGAAAATAATTTTAAATATTTTACTCACAACTCCAATTTTATTTTTAGAATCTTCTGTTTCATTTTTAGTATCTCGTCTCATGCTATTTTTACCTCCCCATTTAATTAAAAAATTATTAAAATATAATTTTACGTATAAATATTTGCTACGCATAGGCGATTTTTAGTAATTTTTTCAGTTTCTTAAAATAGATAATTTCAAAAAACATCTTCTTTTTTGTTATAACAATAAAAATTTTTAATAACAATACAATTTAGCTCGAAAAAAGCAGAAAATTTTTGGAAAAAAATTTTTTAACAAAGACTTTATATCCATTCCAACTTCAATATAATGCGTAGCAAATGTATGTTTCAATATATGAAATTTATATGATTTTTTTACTTTTATTTTTTTTTTAATAATTTTTAAATATATTTACATAATTTCTGGGCTCAATAAAGTTCTTAGAATTTCATGTGAGAAAAAAACATTATCAAAAGTGTTAATATAATTGATAAATCTCTATTTACAATTATTTTATTTTTATAAATAATTATAACATTGAAATTTTTCATTACAAGATAATAAGGATAATGATTAACTAACCTACATTGGTTTAATAATTAAACTAAACAAGAAATTTACAAATATTTACTTTTTTGCTATACTTGAATCGGACAAGTAATTATTTGCCAAAAGGAGATTTGAAATTGAAAAAATTAATAAAAGTTATAATATTATTATTGCTCATTTTTATTATATTAATTATGACATATATATTTAATATAATTCGACATAAAAAATATAGTAATAGTGATTTTAATATTGAAACATATATTAGTGATGTTGACAAAGATGGTGATGGAATAGATGATCAAACAGATATATTAAATAATGTTAGAGAATATATAAAAACGAAACCTAAATATAAAAGTAAATATTATGAATCTGGTTATCCAGATGACGAATATGGTGTATGCACAGATGTTGTTGCAAATGGTCTAAAAGGTGCTGGATATGATTTAATGGAACTAGTAAATGAAGATATTATAAATCATAAAGAAAAATACAATATTGAAAAAATAGATAAAAATATAGATTTTAGAAGAGTAAGAAATTTAGACATATATTTTAAAAATAATAGTATTTCGCTAACAACTGATTTATCTAAAATCGAAGAATGGCAAGCTGGAGATATAATTGTTTTTAAAAATCATATAGGAATAATATCTGATAAGAGAAATAAAAAAGGAATTCCATTTTTAATACATCATGCAAACCCAATGCAATTAAATTATGAAGAAGATGTGCTAGAATTATATAATCAAGAAGATATTATTGGTCATTATAGAATCAGTTAAAATAATAATTTATATTAGAGGTAAGATTATGAATTTTAATAAAGAAAAAATATTTTTAATTTTAAGTCTTATATTTACAGTTTTAACTTTGATTAGTGGATATAATGTTATAATTACTAAATGGAGGAACTAAAATATGATTTATACTATTAATACAACTAATTATTTATTATATGACGTTACTAAATCATTTTTTAATTTATCTGATATAGATGTTTATGAAATGATAAATAATGAATATTTAAAACTACTTCAAAGGCTTTCAATAAAACATATTGAATATGATGATTTAAAACGTGCATTGATACCAAATCAAGATAAAAATAAGAAAGAAATTTGCTTTATTTTTGATTCTTTACAATTGAATTCTAATATATATGGCAACGAAATTTTTAATAAATTAATTCCATTACTAGATACACAAAGTACATATAGTATTCTAGCAGGAGATTATATTGATATTTTAAAAGATGTACCAAATTCACAATCTATTTTAAAAAATATATTAGAAGAAAATGTAATTAAATATAATTCTTCAATATATTATCATAGCAATCAATATTTTTTAATATATATCAATAGTATTACAGAAAAACAAATTCAATTTATTATAAATGAACTAAAAAAATTTTACTGGTTTTATGGATATGTAATTGTTAATTTTAATTCAAAATTTAAAACTTATTTATCAGAAATTCTATCACCTATCTGTATTAAAAATAAAAAAAATATAATTGCAAGTCATCCTTCATATTATAGTGATTACAAAAATATTAATGTGCTTGGATACCAATTTGAAGAAAATGGTTTTAAATTTATAAGTATTAACGAAGATAGCTTTGGAATTTTTTTAAATTATAAAATTGAATCAATACTTCCAAATAAAAATGATGTTGGATTTTTTTTTAATGCTTTATTTCCAAAGTTTAATTCAATAGAAAATTTAAAAATAAATATTACAGAGAATAGATGGAATAATTATTTAAATGAAACCAATAAGAACGGAAAACATGGAATTTTAGAATCTCTTTGCATAGACAATATTAGTCAAGATAAATTTGTTGAAATGATTTTTAATCAAATTTGTGGTAAATACATATATAATTTACGAAAAAATGATTATGAAAATAATTATTTATTTAATGTTTGCATTGAATTATTAACTAAAAAACAAAATATTAGAAAAACAACAGTATCACTTAAGTATAAACCAGACTGTGGAGAAATAGAAATTGTAACAATTACTTAAACTTTAATATAATATTATATTAGAAAACTTTTAAAAAAAGTTTCTAACATTATATTACCTAGCAGTATTGAAAAAATTTCAATTAAAAGTGGAATAAGAGATTCTGGAGGAAATGGAGATTATTCAACATATAGAGTAGTTCTATTAATAAAAACAACTTTATCAATAGATGAGTTAGATCAAGAACTTAAAAATAGAAATTTAACATGGGCAAGTAATGTAGAAAATAGTAACACACCTATTTGCTACATTACTTATTGTAAAAATAAAATATTTAATTCATATTACAATTTTACGTTGGACTTTAATAATGAATTGCAAGAAATTAATGATTATAACAACTATTATTATTTAGAATTTATTAAATAATAAATAATGAATAATAATATATTTTAAACAATATGTTAATTTTTCTTAAATGTACTTTATATAAATATTAAGTTTTATTTTTTTACCATGTCTTTCATATTCATTATCTTATTTTCTACTGTATAATTAGATAAATCTGGAACATGTACATCTTCATCTGTAACTTTATTAAATTCATATTTATATTCTTGTATATTATCCCTAACCTCTTTAATCACATTTGTACCTGTAAAAAATATTTTATTTCCTCCTCTATTAATTTCTTTTATTGGTAAACCTGTTTCTTTATCTATCCATATTTCCCATATATTATTTTCTGTTTTATTTTTAAATATATAATATTCTTTTCCATAATCAAAAGTATCTGTATTTATTGAGTATACAAAAGTTGTTCCTACTTTTGCAAATAAATTGTCTCTATCAGTAATAAAAGGAACATATTTAATATTATTAATGTCATTTTTTATTTCAGAAATATCTCCTTTTTCAATAACTGCTTTTTTATCTTTTTCATATATATATATTCTTTCATCTGAATCAATATCTGCATATTCAATTAAATTGGTTTCTACACCATCATCTGAATATATCTCTGTCACAAATTTATATTTATTATCTTTAAAATATTCTTTTTTAATTTTGGTTTGATTATCAAATAATATTTCAGTTGTTTCCTTATAAAAATTACTAGACTGTAGCGATTTCTCAGCTCTATTCATAAGACTATTTATTTTTATAAATTTATTTAAAAACAAAATAAAAAATATTAAAAATATTATTACTAATGCTAATAATATAGATTTTATTTTTGTTTTTAATCTTATTTTTTTAAGATAGTCTAATTCTATTTGTTCTTTACTATTCTTTTCTTTTATATCCTCTTGTATAAATTTTAATTTTTCTCTACATTCTTCACATTCAGATAAATGTTTTTCAACTAATTTTTTTGATTCTTGATTTAATATTCCATCAGCATAATTTACTAATAAATCTTGGACAATTTCACATTCTTTTTTATTTTTCATTCTTATTTTCCTCCCTTATTTTTTGTTTTGCTCTATAAAATGTAACTCTTGACCAATTAGAGGTTTTTCCTAATATTTCTCCAATTTCTTCATAACTCAAATTTCCTACCATTCTTAAATAAATTACCTCTCTAGATTTTTCATCAAGCTTTTGCATATCTTTAAACAATTTTAATTTGTCTTCCTTTAAAAAAATGTTTTCTTCAAGTGTTTCATCATATAAAACATCTTCTTTAATTTCCTCAAAAGAAACATTAGCAATTTTTTTCTTTTTCTTTAACTCTTTATACCATAGATGTTTTGATATTTGACATAACCAAACAGATAATTTACATTCTCCTCTAAATTTTTTTATGTTTTCAACTGCTAAAGCAAATGTTTCTTGCGTTAGATCTTCTGAAATCTCCTTATTTTGCGTTAAGCAGAATAAGTATTTATAAACAGTTGTATAATATTCTTTATATGTTTCTTCAATATTCTGCATAACTTATTAACCTCCTTCTATATTATAAGGGATAAGATTTTTAAATTTGTTACATATTTTTGAAAATTTTATCATCTTTTTTCAAAAAAATAAAGAAAATGCTTTAAAATTAATTTTGGGCGCTTAATTGAATATGGAAAATAAAAAAAATACCTATAGTTTTAAAATTATAGATATTTTTTTATGTGTTACTTAATACTCAAACTAGCTTGTAAATAATAGACCATTTAAATTGTAACATTGTAATTTATTATTTTTATCTTTTATTAAAGATAAAACATTTTTTAATTATTATTTCTTACTTTATTTCGTCATTATTTCACACATTAAATTACTTATTTCTGTTGGGTTTTCAATTGTCAATCCCTCTATAAGTCTTGCCCCGAGCATATAAAATTTTAGTATACTTTTTTAACATTTCTTTATCATTTTTATATAAATCTTTTAATTTATTTGCTATTTCATGGTTTTCATTTATTTCTAATACAGTTTGAGCTTTTACCCCTTGATTATTTGGCATTTGATTTAATGTTTTTTCCATTTCTACTGAAATTGCTCCCTCAGAGGTTAAACAGACAGGATGATTTTTTAATCTGTGTGTAAATCTTATATCTTGTACTTCATTTTTAATTACATCTTTCATTACATTAAACATTTCTTTATTATCTTCATTCGCTTTTTTTAATTTTTCTTTTTCTTCACTTGTGTCTAAATCTAATTTATCACTTGAAACATTTTGAAATGTTTTTTCTTGATAATTAACTAATATTTGTGAAACAAATTCATCAATATTTTCCGTTAAATATAATATTTCAAATCCTTTATCTTTTAATAATTCTACCTGTGGCATCATATCTATTTTATCAATTGTCTCTCCACATGCATAATATATAACTTTCTGTTCTTCTTTCATTTTTTCAACATATTCTTTTAATGTTACTAATTTTTTTTCAGTTGATGAATAAAATAATAATAAATCTTGCAATTTTTCTTTGTTCATTCCATAATCATTATATGTTCCATATTTTAATTGAGTTCCAAAGATATTGAAAAATTGATCATATTTATCTCTTTCATTTTTTAGCATATTTTCTAATTCTGTTTTAATTTTGTTTTCAATATTTTTTGAAATTACTCTTAAACTTCTATCATTTTGTAACATTTCTCTTGATATATTTAATGATAAATCTTCACTGTCAACTAATCCTTTAACAAATCCAAAATAGTCTGGTATTAGTTCATCACATTTTTCCATTATTAAAACGCCATTACTATATAATTGTAATCCTTTTTCATAATCTTTTGTATAATAATCATAAGGCATATGTGAAGGAATATATATTAAGCTGTCATAATTGTATTGCCCCTCAACATGATTATGTATTACTTTTAATGGTTTATCATAATCATGGAACTTGTCCATATAAAAGCTTTCATATTCTTCATCTTTTATTGTTTTCTTGTTTTTCTTCCATATTGGAGTCATAGAATTGATAGTTTTAGTTTCTTTTATTGTTTCATATTCTTTTTCAGTTCCTTCTTTTTTCTCACTACGTTCTATATCCATTTGAATTGGATACCTTATATAATCTGAATATGTTTTTATTATTTGTTGAATTCTGTATATATCTAAAAATTCACTATATTTCTCTTCTTCAGTATCATCTTTAATATGAAGTATAATTTTGGTTCCTACATCTGATTTCTCACATTCTTCAATTGAATATCCATCTATTCCTTTTGAAGTCCATTTATAAGCTTTTTCAGAGTCAACTGATTTACTTTCTACAGTAACTAAATCACTTACCATAAATGATGAATAGAATCCAACTCCAAATTGCCCTATAATATCAATATCTTTTTTCTTTTCATTTTCTTCTTTAAATGCTAAAGATCCACTTCTAGCAATTGTTCCTAAATTTTTATCTAACTCTTCCTCTGTCATTCCACATCCGTTATCTGTTATAGTTAATGTTTTGTCATCTTTATTTATGTCAATTTTTATTTTAAAATCATTTTTATCTAATTTTATGTTCTTATCCGTTAATGAACGATAATGTAATTTATCAATTGCATCACTTGCATTTGAAATTAACTCTCTTAAAAATATTTCCTTATTTGTATAAATTGAATTAATCATTAAATTTAATAATCTTTTTGATTCCGCTTTAAATTGTTTGTTTCCCATAACTATTCCTTCTTTCCAATTTTTTTTCCATTTTATTGTAGAATATATTTAACTTTCCTATATAGTTTTCGTTCCAAGGCTTATTTTTACCATAGTAATGAATAACTACCGTATTTCTTCTTATCCATTTTAAATCTATCGGCTTATTAGGATTTTTTATATTATATTTGTTCCATTCTCTTTCACCAAAATTATATATTTTTGCATCTACAAGTTTTATTTTCTTTCCAAAAATGCAACTGATAATATCTTGATCTGGTAATAATAGTAAATTATTATTTTCTAAAAATTTTGAAATTTCTTTCTCAATATCAACTTTTTTAAGTTTTTTTATATTCATAAGCATTACACCTGTATTGATGTATTTGTCTTCTTTATCTAAGTCTAATCTAATATTATTTATTTCTTTTAATAATTTACCAATATGAGTGGTAGCAATAAAATAGTTATCTTCAAAATCCATATTATATAAATCATTCAACGAATTAATTACTAATGTATCAGCATCTAGATATAAAATTCTCTCAACATCTTCAGGCAAGTAATTTGCCGCATATAACCTAAAATAAATTTCCAATGGATATCTTTTTTGGTATACTGGTAAATTCTTTAATTTTGTAGAATCTATTTTTATAAAATGTATTTTACATCTATTATCAGCTACTCTATTTATAATTTCATCTTCATTAAAATATTCCAAAGACTTGTGAATTATATATATATTGATGTTATCATTTTTATTTGCTCTCAAAATTGAATATATAAGAACTATTGCTTGTTCTTTATATTGTTTATCTATTGCTAATAAAATATTTAAATTCATTTCTTGCATCCTTTATTTTTATTAAAACTACAAATTAACATTTTACTGAAAATCAGATATTATATAATCATTTATTACAAGATTATTGTTTTTTTATATAATTTTTTAATTTATCAGATTCATTTATAAATATATTTATCTCTGAGTCAAAAATATTTGCTCTGATTTCAGATTTTGATTTTTTTTCAAGTATTTTTCTTAATATTTCAAATGAATCAATTGTAAAATGTCTATACTCATAACTATCATCTATATTTTTAAAACCTAATGATTCAATTAATTCAAAAGACTTATCAAAAGTTTCAAGCAATTCATCTAATAATTCCTGAGCTATTTGTGAATTGTTGCTTTTATAATATATACCTAGATAAATTCTATATTTAGAATAAATACTATTAAAGTCTATATTTATATTTTGTTGTTCCATATATATTTTTGTACAATAAAGATAGTATGCTTTGATAAATATATATGTTAATGATTGATCTATGTTTCGTAATTCTTTAATTTTTTCTAAAGAATCATAAATGGAATCTTCTGTTATATCAAATATTTCATTTGAAAATTCTTCTATATCTATTTCTGTCATAAATCCAACCTTCTTTCTTTTTAATATATAAATCAATGTTTTCTTTACTTGAATTAGCTATTAAAATACTTGTTATGTCCTACAAGACAGTACTAAATCTTTTTTATTATTTTAATTTCATATTATTATAACATAATCTATTTAAAAATAACATAGTACAAATAACTTAATATGAATTTATAAGATTTTAAATAAAATAATTATAACATAATTTCTTATATTTTTATCAATTCTATTTAGAATCGATATAACAAAGCAGACATCATTACTTACATTTGTTAAATATAAAGCCCACATAAATAAATTCGTTCTCTATGTGGGCTTTTGCTTTTCTAAAGCATTTTAATTACATAATTAAAGGTTAAACTAGAAAAAACAAGAATTACTGCTCCTTTTAAGAGCAGGTTTGTTGTTGCTAATCCATATGATTTAGCATATAGCAATAAATATACTATTAAGGGGATTAGAAGACCAACTAAACTCAAAATTCTCATCTTAGCTCTTTTAGCTGTTTTATTTCTTTTTGATGGTGCATAGCTTATACACCAAAAAACAAAAGAAATTACCATGATCAGACTAACAATTAGGTTCAAAAATTTTTGAATTCCTAACATAAATCTTCCTCCTTCAAATTTTGTATTCTATATATAAACCTGTATAACAGGATAACTATATTTACATTTGTAATTATAACATAATTTACTAGAAATATAAATAAAAATTATGTTTAAATTATTTTTTATTTATAAATTTATCCCAAAACGCAAGAACTGCTGGTAGTAATGTTAAAATTAAAATAGTAGAGCACAGCGTTCCTTCAGAAATTGTTTTACATATTTTCGCTGCAATAGCTGAAGCAAAATTGGCAATAATCAAAGTTACTATAATAAGTATTGAACTTGAAGTTAATATAGTATGAATTGATTTATTATATGAATCAATTATTGATTCCTTTATTCCATTAATTTTTCGATTTTCAAGATAATACGACGTATATAAAATAGCATAATCAATTGTTGCTCCCATTAAAATACTTTGAACAATAAGTATAGAAATAAAATAAACATTTTCTCCAGCAAAGGCTAATATTCCCATTGTTAAGTAAACAGCACATTGTATTACCAAAACTAATATAATTGGTATTATTACTGATTTAAAAGTAAATACTACAACTATAAATATTGATATCATTGTTAAAATTGTCATAAAATTTAATTCATTGTTAAAAGTCTTACTCATTTCATAAGCCATTGGTGAATTTCCAATTATATAAAAATCTTCTATATCTTTGCTTAGTAAGTCTTTTACTTTTTGAATAAAACTAAATGTTTCATTTGATTCTTGAGCAAATTGTGTATTAAGTACAATTCTTGAATAAGTATCACCTATTAATAATTTTTTTGCATCTGATACCGTATTCTTAGATTCCACTATGTCTTTTCTCATATTTTCTTCTATAAAATCATTAAATCTTTCATCTTTTAAAATATCATCATTCAAAAAATTAACAAATTCTTCTATTGTCATTTTCCATGAATCATTATATTCTTTATTACTACCATAATAAGTATAAAGAATTTCAACTGTGTTTTTATCAACTTTATCAGACAAATTGCTAATAATTCCAAAAATTTCATTTGAAGTATATTTGGTATTTTTTAAGCTATTTTTCATAATACCATTCACAGTATTTAATTTTGATATTTGTTCATCATCGAAATTATTTGCATATTCTTTATTAGTAACCACATTATTTAATAAAAATTCAACAAATTCTTTTAATGATATAGTAGTATTTTTAGATATATATTTAGAAGTATATAGCCCATAAAGTAAATCTACATCTTCTTTATCCAAACCTAATAATGAGGATAACTCATTATTATTATATTTTTTATTTTCTATAATTCCATTCATTACAGTTTGAAGTAAATTTAAATCATTAATAGTATTACCTGGTATTTTATTTGCAAGCATACTATCTTCTTTATGTGCAAGTACAAAATTTACAAATTCTATTGGTGTTAATATTGTACTATTTTTATATGAAACATACAAAATATATATGTTTTTAACACTATTAGTATCAATTCTGATAATTTCTGAAAGTTCTTGGTATGTATATTCTATACCTTTAATACTACTTGTCATAACAGTATACAATAAATTTAATTTACTTATTGTTGCTTCGTCAATATTGCTTTTTATACTTTCTAATTCTTTATTATTTAATATCAATTTTACAAACTCATTTGGCGTACAAGTCCATGAAGATGTATTTCCAGAAACATAATTAATTAAAGCATACAATTGATACATTTCATCTACATTTATGTTCAATATTTGTGATAATTCTTCTGCTGTATATCTCACTTTATCAGATGATAAACTATCATCTATTATCATTTTTAGTAATTTCAAACTGTTTAAAGTATTTTCATCTAAAGGTAAATTTGTTTGTGTATTATTATTTTCAGAATCTGATATTTGTTGCATATTTTGAGTATCTTGTTCTGTAATAGTTTGTGTTAATTCAGTTGCTTCTGATATTGGCATGTTTTCTTCTGAAATATTTAAAACTAAATCTACAAATTCTTGAGGTGTCATCATTTGTTCATTTGGCAACTGTGCTAAAATATATATTTTATCAACAAGTTCTGCTGCAAAACTACCAAAAACTTGATTTAGTGTATCTTTATTCATTTGAGTTGTATTAATATTATCTTTATTCTGTGCAAATATTGATACGCTTTTCAATTTACTAATATCTACACCTTCTAAATAATTCGTACTATTTTCTATCGCAATTACACTATTAATAAACTCTGTTATACTAAACTTGCCTCCAGAATTTTGTTTAGTATATTTTAATAACAAAATTTGATTAATTTTATTTTCATCTATTCCAAATAAGTTTGATAGCTCATTGCTAGCCATTTTTTTAGTAATAGTACTCATATTACTAAAAGTTTCTAATAATTTTACATTCTCTATTGTGGCTTTGTCAAAACTATTTGCATAAGTACTATCATTTATTACTGTATTTAATACAAAATTTGAAAATTCTGAAATTGTCATTTTTATATTAACATCATTTACAAGAGCATAATATTTATATAATTCATTCATTGTATTTATATCAATTCCAAATAATTCTGCCATTTGATTACTCGTCATCTTAGTTTGAACTACTTGTTTGCTAATAAATTTTGATAAAGTATTTAATTTATTTCTACTTTCATCACCAATTTTTTTAGAATATTTTTCATTTGTTAAAACATCTTTATTCATAAAATTGATAAATTCATCCATACCTATTTGGAGATTATTATTTTTAGAAAGATAATAAATAAATATATCATCTATTTTTGCTTTATCTATTTCTAATATTTTGGCTATGTCTGCTGATGTTCTTCTTTTATCCATTAAAGGAATTTCTACAAAATTCTTTAATCTTGTAATATCATTTTTGGTTTGTTCATCTATTTTTTCATTAGTTTTCTTATTTTTATATGCTTCATTTTCAATAAAATTTATAAATTCACTAAATGTCATATTGTTATTTTCATCTGGATTATAATAATCATAATACAATATTTTTAACAAATAATCTTCTACATTAACATCTGAACCTAAATCATTTAACTTTTCATTTAATTTATCATAAGTTAATTTTTCATTAATTGTATTTCCATATCCTAATACTTCATCCACTTTTTCTTCACTTTCAAAACTGGCTAAATATTTTGATATTTTTTCTTCTTGACTATTTTTATATACAATTGCAATTTGATTATTTTCAGTAAATATTTCTGATATTTCATTTGATTGTGTATCTGTATAATCAATTCCTAAGTTTCCTTTTAACATAAAACTTGTAATAAATACAATCAAAAATACAAATGGAGCAACATATCTAGCTTTATAACTAAATTTACCTAACAAATTAAGTTTAATATTGGGAGTTTTCTTTTTTGTTTTCACAATCCATTTGTCAAACATTAATATTAAAGCTGGAAGTACAAAAAAAATACAAACTAAACTAAATAATACTCCTTTTGCCAAAACAAATCCTAAATCTTTTCCGATTTTGAAACTCATAAATACTAATGCAAGAAGTCCAACTATTGTTGTAATAGAACTACTTGATATTGCTTGAAATGCTTTATATAAAGCATTTTTCATTGCTTTTACATTATCTTTTTCTGTTTCTTTTTCTTGATTATATCTATTCATTAACATTATAGAATAATCCATTGATAATGCCATTTGTAATATTGCTGCTATTGAATTTGTAATATGTGATACATTTTTAAATATAATATTGGTTCCTTTATTTAGTATTATTGCTATTAATATTGATATTAGAAATAAAAATGGTTCAACATAAGATTCACACATTATAAGTAATATAATTAATGCACAAAAAACAGCAAGTATAATTATCCACATTGGTAGTACACTTTTATTACATTCTGACACATCTCCACTTGTATAGATTGTATAATCTTTATATTTTTCTGTTATTTGATTGTATATTTCAGTTGATTTTTGAGAATCAGATTCAGCATCTACCGTAATAACATATAAAGTATAGTTCTCTTTATTATACTTTTCTGTATTATCATAATCTACACTTTTTATACCATCTATATTTTCAAGATAACTTTTAATTTTTGTTTTTTCTTCATCTTGCAAATCTTTAAACATTAAATTTAAAGTACTTGTTTCAACTTCAGAAAATTCCTTTTCCATAATATCCATACCAATTCTTGTTTCTGATGTATCTGGTAAATATTTAGCAATATCATAATTTATTTTTACTTTAGATAATAATATAGTTGAAATTATTGTAAAAATAACAAATAAAATTAAAATAAAATGTCTTTTGTTTATTATGAAATCAGTAATTTTTCTCAAAATAAATTCTTCCTTTCTTTAAATCTGCACTATATTATATTCTGATTATTTTTAAAAAGAAAGTATAAATATATATAAAGTGTCTAAATTTAGACACTTTTTAAAAAAATGTATTTTTTTCTTGTTAATTCTATGTTATAATATTTCATATTATATATAAAAAGGAAATTTTATAAATTATGAAAGTACAATGTCTAAATTCATCTTCAATTAAAACTAGAAATCGAATAAAAAAGGCCTTTGCAGAATTAATCAATGAAAGAAAACAATTAGATAAAATCACTGTTACAGAACTAGTCAAAAAAGCAGACATAACAAGAAGTACATTCTATACACATTATGATGATATTTATGAAGTTGCTCATGACTACCAGTTACAAACAATTGAACTTTTATGCAGTGATGATTTAAAATTACATTCAAAAGAAGATATTGAAAATTATTTTGTAAATATTATACAATGTTTAAAAGATAATGAAGAAACATATAAGCTATTATTATCCGCCAATGAATCTCTTTTATTTTTAGAAAAATTAAAAAATATTGCTAATAAAAAAATTTATGAAGTTTTAAAAGATAATTACACAAATAAATATCTTGAACTTGATATCTCTTTTCTTATGAATGGAATATTAATGGAAATTTTAAAATATTTTAGAAATGAAAGTTGCTATTCTTTAGATGAATTACTTATAAATATAAAAAAGTGGTTTCAAAAAATTTTTGATTAATCTCTATTCTTTTTAGTTTATATTGAAAAAAATAAAAATCCCTAACTTGATATAAAATTCAATTAGGGATTCTTTAAACTTTATTCTGTTGATTTAACTATAATGTATACTTAATTATAATACATTATATAAAATGACTTTATTCTCTCTCCGTATATCTTTTTTACTATATCTTCTCGATAACTATATTCATAAACTAAATTATTTTTTTTCCATCACTAAATGCTTGTCCTACTTTTTTCGTTACTTCATAATATCCATGACTAAATGGATCATAAGCTAGTGTATTCATTTTAGAAATATCAGGTAGCCCATTTTCATCTATATATTTTTCATCTATAGATAAATTTATTATTTCACCTAGTACTCCATATTCATTATTTATATCTATTGCTTTACATTCCATACATACTGGATATTCTTCAATTATTGGTGCATCAACATGTTTGCTTTTTATTGCATGCATTCCTGTTTTTTCAAATTTATTCTTTACATCATTTCCTGAAGCAATTCCAAGGTAATCTGATTCTATAATATGTGCTGTATCAGCTAAAGATACAGTAAAACAACCTGTTCTTCTAATATTTTTTGTTGTTTTATGACCTTCACTTATATTTAATTTTATTTGTTTAAAATCATATGCTGTCCCCCATGCTGCATTCATTACGTCAATACTTCCATCTTCATTATATGTTGCTATCATTAAAACAGGCATTGGAAATACCGCTGGTACAATTTCTAAATCTTTTCTCATAATAAATCTCATTCCTTTCTCTTTTATTTTATTACTATTTTAATTTATTTATTCGTTTTTCTTAAAACTTTAAATAATTCTATTTCAGCTTTTTTTATATTTATTGTTCATTTTATTATTCTTCAGAACCAATAGTTCCTTTTTCTTTAAATCTAGAATTATATTTTTCCATAACTTTATCAAAAGCAACTGTTAAATCAATATTTAATTCATTTGCAATACAAATCAAAGAAAATAAAACATCTCCTATTTCTAATTCTAAATTATCTGTTTTTACAAATTCTTTTTTACCATAGTTATTACCTTTTAGTATTTCTTTTCCTAACTCTCCAGCTTCGGAAATTAAATCTATAAACTTTATTTCTACAGAACTTTCTAAGTTATATTCTTTAATCATTTCTTTAACTATTTCTTGCATATTTTTCATTTAAAAACCTTATATGATATATTCAACATATTAAATAATCATAAACTCCTTACATAATAGATTTAAATTTTTAAAAGATTATCTATAAAACTTTATTAATATTATATATTATTTTTTATTATTTGTGCAAATAAATTTTCTAAATTCATATTTTTTTTCTAGTAAATTTATTCATCATATTTTCTATATTATTATAGTTTAATTTTATCTATTTTTTTATTCACTATACATTCTTTATTTTCCATAATCACAGTTGACACTTAAAAATTATTATAATATTATTTTTTATATGTTTTATTATTTTTAAAAATTTGTTATATTCCTCAATATATAATTAAAATTTAGGAGGTATAAAATGTCAAATTTATATATTATAACTGGTCCTGCTGGTGTTGGAAAAAGTACAATTTCAAAAAAAATTGCAGAATCAAAAAACAAATCTGTTTTAATAGAAGGTGATGATATTTATCATCAAGTTATTGGTGGATATGTTCAAGCTTGGAAAGAAGGAAATCATCTTGAAACCTTTTGGAAAGTATGCATCAATACTATTAAAATTTATTTAGAAAATGACTATGATGTAGTATTTAATTACATTGTAAGACCTAATACATTAAATCAACTTTATAATTGTTTCAAGAATTATACTATAAAATTTGTTGTATTATTAGTAGATGAAAACACTTTACTTTTAAGAAATAAAGAAAGACCCGAGGATTGTCAAATGAAAGAACGTTGCAT
>CANQEK010000027.1 GCA_947594985.1 uncultured Clostridia bacterium | reverse complement strand
TGGTGCAACTTCAGATGCTTATCATATTACATCACCAGACCCAGAGGGAAATGGTGCGGCTAGAGCAATGGAGAGAGCTATAGAAGATGCTAAAATAGATCCTAAACAAATTGAATATATTAATGCACATGGAACGTCAACAACTTTAAATGACTCAACAGAAACGAAAGCTATTAAATTAGCGTTCAAAAATCAGACTAAAAACTTAAAAGTTAGTTCAACAAAAGGAAATACAGGACATCTTCTAGGTGCGGCTGGTGCTATAGAAGCAATTATTTGTACAAAAGCAATTGAAGATGAAATAATTCCACCTACTATAAATTATAAAGAAAAAGATGAGGAGTGTGATTTAGATATAGTTCCAAATATCCCAATTAAACAAAAGCTAAATATTGTTATGTCAAATTCACTTGGATTTGGTGGACATAATGCTAGTATAATTATAAAAAAATTTGAAGAATAGGAGGTAAAGTTATGGAATATGAAAAAATAAAGCAATTAATGAATGATATGGGAAATTCAAAACTTACTTCTTTGAATATAGAATTTCCTGATGGAACTAAAATTAAGATGGAAAAAAAAGATGAAAAACAAGTTGTAGTTGCAACGCAAGATATATTAAATAACAAAATAAGTAATGAAAACATAGATTACAAAGAGAAAAATGAAAAAGTTGATGAAAAAGGAAAAATTGTAAAATCTCCAATGATTGGAACTTTTTATATTAAACCTTCTCCTGAAAGTAGTCCATATGTTGAGATAGGTTCAAAGGTGAAAAAAGGTACAGTTCTTTGCATAATAGAAGCAATGAAATTAATGAATGAGATTGAATCTGAATTTGAAGGTGAAATAGTAGAAATATTTGTTAAAGATGGAGAAGCAGTAGATTATGGAAAACCTTTATTTAGAATTATTTAAAATATTAAAAAAATAATTAATTAAAAAATCATTAATTTTAATTACTTTTGTCTTGTTAACAAAGTTAGAAAGGAATAAAATTTAATATGTTAAATAAAGAAGAAATAAAAAAAATTATACCACAAAGAGAACCTTTTTTGATGATAGATGAAGTTGAAAATTTTGTACCAGGAGAAAGTTGTGTAGCATATAAAAATGTTAAAGAAGATGAATGGTATTTTAAAGGCCACTTTCCAGAAAATCCAATAATGCCTGGCGTTCTTATTACTGAAAGCTTGGCTCAAGCTGGTGCTGTTGCAATACTTTCAATGGAAGAAAATAAGGGAAAAAATGCTTTATTTGGTGGAATAGATAAGATGAAATTTAAAAAAATTGTTGTACCAGGTGATAAACTAAAACTTGAAGTAAAAATTATAAAAAGAAAAGGGCCTATTGGTATAGGTGAAGCAATAGCTACTGTAAATGGAATAATTGCAGCAAAAGGAGAACTTACATTTGCAATTGTTTAGATGTATTGAATTTTAAAGAAAGGAGAATATCGTATATTTTATACGATTGTAAAAATATGAATAAAATTTTGATTGCTAATCGTGGAGAAATAGCAGTTCGTATAATAAGAGCTTGTAAAGAAATGAATATTAAGACCGTTGCTGTTTATTCAGAAGCAGATAAAGATGCTCTTCACACTCGTTTAGCAGATGAAGCAATATGTATTGGTCCATCTGATTCAAATAAAAGTTATTTAAATATTAAAAATATAATTGAAGCAGCCTATATTACTGGTGCAGATAGTATTCATCCAGGCTTTGGATTCCTTTCTGAAAATTCTCAATTTGCAAAGATTTGCAAAGAATCTAATATAAAATTTATAGGACCTACAAGTGAAGTAATTGATTTATTAGGTAATAAATCAAATTCTAAAGAAATAATGAAAAAAGCTGGAGTTCCTGTAATTCCTGGTTCTGATGGTAGCGTAAAAGAGATAAAAGAAGCAATTTTAATAGCAGAAAAAATAGGTTATCCTGTAATTCTAAAAGCATCTGCTGGAGGCGGAGGAAAAGGAATTAGAGTAGTTAATTCTTCAGATGAAATTGAAAATTGTTATAATTTAGTTAAACATGAGTCAAAAATTTCTTTTAATGATGATGAAATATATATTGAAAAGTATATTAAAAATCCAAGACATATAGAAATTCAAATTTTAGCTGATGAACATGGAAATGTTGTACATCTTGGAGAAAGAGATTGTTCGATACAACGAAAACATCAAAAATTAATAGAAGAAACTCCTTCAACTGCAATAGATGAAAGATTAAGAAATAAGATGGGAGAAGCAGCAATAAAAGTTGTTAAGGCTACTGGATACACAAGTTGTGGTACTGTTGAATTTTTAGTAGATAGTAATAAAAATTTCTATTTTATGGAAATGAATACAAGAATTCAAGTAGAACATCCAATAACAGAAATGAGAACAGGCATAGATATAGTAAAAGAACAAATAAAAATAGCAGCAGGTGAAAAATTAAAATTTAAACAAAGAGATATTGAATTTAGAGGTCATTCTATAGAATGTAGAGTTTGTGCAGAAAATACTAATCAAAATTTTCTCCCATGTCCTGGAAAAATTACAGGACTTAATTTACCTGGAGGAAATGGTGTTAGAATTGATTCTGCAATTTATGATGGTTATACTATACCACCATATTATGATTCTATGATTGCTAAAATAATTGTGTATGGAGCTACAAGAAATGAAGCAATTGCTAAAATGAAAAGATCATTAGAAGAGTTAGTAATAGATGGAATAGATACTAATAGAGACTTTTTATTTGATATAATAAGAAATCCTGATTTTATTAGAGGAAATTTCGATACATCCTTTATTGATAAGATTTTATAGTGATAAAAGGAGTTTATAATGATTGTTGATAGAATAAAAAAACGTGAACCTTCGGCAAAAAATAAACGTAGTAATATTGATATTCCAGTTGGAAAATGGATTAAATGTGACGGCTGTAAGGAAATTATATATAAAGAAACTTTAAGAGAAAATTTAAATATTTGTCCAAATTGTGGTCATTATTTTAGAATGCATATAAATAGGAGAATAGAGCAAATAATTGACAAAGGAACATATCAAAAATTCGATTTAAACATAGAAACAAGTAATCCTTTAGAAATGGAGGATTATAGTAAAAAATTAAAGGCTTTAAGAGAAAAAACTGGCCTTCAAGAAGCTGTAGGATGTGGAATAGGAAATATTAATGGAGAAGAAATAGTAATTTGTGTTATGGATAGTGGTTTTCTAATGGGAAGTATGGGAGTTGTAGTTGGTGAAAAAATAACCTATTCTATAGAACAAGCAATTCAAAGAAAATTACCATTAGTTATTTTTTCCGTTTCTGGTGGTGCGAGAATGCAAGAAGGAATTATATCATTAATGCAAATGGCTAAAACTACAGCTGCACTTACAAAACTTCATGATGCAGGCCTATTGTTCATATCTGTTTTGACAGATCCAACATATGGAGGAGTAACGGCATCTTTTGCAAGTTTAGGAGATATTATATTATCTGAGCCTAAAGCAATGATTGGATTTGCAGGACAAAGAGTAATAGAGCAAACGATAGGAGAATCTCTACCAGATGGGTTTCAGACAGCTGAATTTTTACTAGAACATGGTTTTATTGATAAAATAGTAGAAAGAAAAGATTTGAAAGATACTTTATATAAATTAATTCAATATCATAAGTAAAATATACTTTTTTAAATATTTTATATATTTTAAATATTTTATATATTTTATATATTTTATATATTTTATATATTATATATATTTTATATATTTTATATATTTTAAATGTTTTATACATTTTAAATATTAATATATAATTATTTAAATAATGAAAAAGGAGAATTCTATTTAATAAAATGAAAAAGAAGATTTTATCTGCTTGGGAAAGAGTTGAAATTGCAAGAAATCCAAAAAGAAAAACATCTTTTGAATATATCGAAAAAATTTTTGATGAATTTATTGAACTTCATGGAGATAGATGTTTTAAAGATGATAAATCAATTATTTGCGGATTAGCAAAAATTAAAAATAAAAATTTTACAGTTATTGCTGAACAAAAAGGAAGAACAACAAAGGAAAATATTGAAAGAAATTTTGGTATGCCAAATCCTGAAAGTTATAGAAAAGCAATAAGATTTATGAAACAAGCTGAAAAGTTTAAGAGACCTGTAATAACCTTTGTTGATACTAAAGGAGCATATCCAGGTATAGGAGCCGAAGAAAGAGGTCAACGGTGAAGCAATAGCAAGGTCAATGTTTGAAATGGCAAAATTAAAAGTTCCTATTATAGTTATAATAATTGGTGAGGGATCAAGTGGAGGTGCCTTAGCTATATCTGTTGGAAATAAAGTAATTATGCTTGAAAATGCTATTTATTCTATACTTTCACCAGAAGGATATAGTAGTATTTTGTGGAAAGATTCATCTAGAGCAAAAGAGGCTGCCGAAAAAATGAAACTAACTGCTAAAGATTTATTAGAGTTAAAAGTTATAGACAAAATAATTAAAGAACCTGAAGAAAATACTAGTGAAACTTTTGAGAAAATTTGTAAAAATATAAGAAAAGAAATTTTATCTACTATTTCTGATTTAAGTCAAAAATCAGAAAATGAGATTGTAGAATTGAGATATAATAAGTTCAGAAATATGGGAGAATTTATTACTTTATAAATTAAAAGATAGAATATTAACTTTATAAATTAAATAATAGATTAGATTTTATAAAATGGAGGAAACTTATGTTATTAGAAGGTAAAAAAATATTAATAATGGGAATAAGAAATAAATGGAGTATAGCATTTGGAATTGCAAAATCTGCTTATGAAAATGGGGCTAAATTAATTTTTACATATATGGGTGAAGAAAATAAGGAAAAAATTGAAGAATTAACGAAAGAATTTGAAGGAAGTAAATCATATGTATTAGATGGTGCTTCGGAAGATGAATTAGTAAAAACTGTGTTTACTAAAATAAAAAAAGAAAATGGAAAAGTTGATGGAATAGTTCATGCTATAGCACATGCTAATACAGAAGATTTACATAATGATTTTATATATACAAGTAAAGAAGGTTTCAGTCATGCTAATGATGTAAGTGCATATTCTTTTGTTCTTGTAGCAAGAATAGCAAAAGAGTTAGATATGCTTAATGAAAATGCTAGTCTTGTTACACTAACATATCATGGTTCAACAAAGGTATTAGAAGGATATAATGTAATGGGAGTTGCTAAAGCAGCACTTGAGGCAAGTGTTAGATATTTAGCTGACAATTTAGGAAAAGAGTCAATAAGAGTGAATGCAGTATCTGCAGGACCTATAAAAACATTGTCAGCAAAGGGAATTAAAGATTTTTCGTCTGTTTTAACTGTTGTAGAAGAAAAATCACCTTTACATAGAAATGTTACAACAATACAAGTAGGAAATGTTGCTACTTTCTTGTTAAGCAATATGTCAGATGCAATCACAGGTCAAATAATTTATGCAGATAGCGGATATAATATAATGGGAATATAATTAAATAAAATATAATAATAAAATATAATAATAAAATATAATAATAAAATATAATAATAAAATATAATAATAAAATATAATAATAAAATAAGATAAGATTTAATAATATAAATAGAATTTATATAATATTATAAAAATTATAACATGATGAAATTATAAGATGATAAGATGATAAAATGATAAAATGATAAAATGATAAAATTTATAAAAATATAAAAATATAAAATGATAAAATGATAAAATGATAAAAATATTGAAAAGAAATCTAATAAAGAGCAAAATGTTCTTATTTAGATTTTTTTTATTTTGAATAATATATTTTATTTTCTTTTTGTATTGTATAATAATATTAATCTGTATTGAAAAAATGCATTTTTATTTATATGATATTTTTGTATTATATTATAAAAAATAAAAATAATATTTTAAATTTTTTGAAACCAAAATGCATGTTAATTTGTATTATTTATATAGGAGGAAAAATATATGCAAAATGAAACAGTTTTAAAAGAAAAAATAGATAAATATGCAGATATGGTTTACAGAATAGCGCTTACTAGATGTGGTACAATTGAAAATGCAGAAGATGTTTTTCAAGATGTATTTATGATATTTAGTGAAAAAAGACCTAAATTTAAAAATACTGAACATGAGAAAGCTTGGTTTATTAGAGTAACTATTAATTTGACTAAAAATATAAAACAATCTGCTTGGAATAAAAAGGTTATTAGACTAGATGAGAATATTAAATTTAAGTCTAATGAACAAAATAATGTTTTTTCTGTAGTTTGTGAACTACCACAAAATTATCGAACTGTAATATATTTGCTGTACTATGAAGGTTATAAAGTAAAAGAAATAGCAAAATTATTGAAAAGAAAAGAAGGGACAATAAAAATATGGCTGTTTAGAGCTAGAGAAATTTTAAGACAAAAATTGGAAGGAGGTTTTGAAGATGAATAAAGATAATTATAAAGATGCGATAAATCAAATTCATGCTAGTGATGAGCTAAAAGAAAAAACGTTTGAAAACTCATCAAAAGTTAAATATATTAAATTTAGAAATTTAAAGCTAATACTTGCATCTGTTGCAGTTGTTATAATAGTATTTTTCATAGGTTTTGATTATGTTAATAGTTTATTTAACAAAGAACTTCCTGATTCTAATAGCAGTACTATGATTGCGACAATAGATATTGATGATTTACCAAGATTTGAAAGCATGGAAGAATTAAAAGAAGTATTGTCAGAAAATACAAATAATTTAAATGTTAAATCAGAGTCAAACAAAGAGACATATATAGATTCTAATTCTGTTAAACAAACAACAACAACTACTACTGAGAATGTTTCAGAATTTGATAGTCAAAAGAATTTTTCTACAACAAATTTACAGGTTGAAGATGTTGATGAGGCTGATATAGTAAAAACCGATGGAGATTTTATCTATTATGTAAATTACGGAGATGTATATATAGTACGAGCTGATACCTTAGAAATTATTTCAAAAATTTCCAATAAAACCGAAAAAGATAATTTTTATACTACTGAAATTTTTTTAAATAATAATAAACTTATTGTTCTAGGAAATTATGTTTCATATCAAGAACAAGTATATCAAGAAAAATCTATGCAAGAAGTTTATACTGATGTTGCAAGGATAAATTCATCAAATTTTGCAAAAGCCATTATATATGATATATCAAATAAAAATAATCCAAAAGTACTAAGAGAAGTATCATTAGATGGAAAATATATTAATTCTAGAATGATAGGTGATAATATATATTTTGTTAGTAGGAAAAATGCCTACTATTCTGATAGTTTAAAAGATGAGGAAATATTACCTATTGTTAAAGATTCTATAAGTACTTCAAAAACAATATCATATAAAGATATTATTTATTTTAAAGATACAAAAAATTATAATTACATGTTAGTAGGTGGGTTTAATATTAATAATAATGATGAAGTTAACATAGAAACATTCTTTGGTGCAAGCGACAAAATGTATGTAAGTCAAAATAATTTATATTTAACTCAAACAACTTATGGAGTTGGAGTTACTTATTCTAATTCCAAAACTACAATTTACAAGTTTAATTTAGATAATTCATATATAAAATTACTTTGTAAGGGAGAAGTAAATGGATATTTAGATAGTCAATTTTCAATGGATGAATATAATGGTAATTTAAGATTAGCTACAACAATAGTAAAAGAAGTAGAACCAGGAAAAGAAGAGTACATTGAAAATACAAATATTATTAATTATACTTTACCAAAAACTATAACTTCGAATAGTTTATATATTTTAGATGATAACTTAGAAGAAATAAGTAAAATTGATAACCTTGCAGAAGGAGAAAAGATATATTCTGTTAGATTTATAGGAAAGATTGGATATATCGTAACATTTGAGCAAATTGATCCATTATTTGTTATAGATTTATCAGATCCAGAAAATCCTGTTGTAAAAGGAGAATTAAAAGTCCCAGGATATAGCTCTTATTTACATCCATATGATGAAACACACATAATTGGAATTGGAAATAATGTTAAAAGTAATGGACATGGTGGAGTTACAAATGATAATATGAAAATGTCTATGTTTGATGTGTCAGATATTGAAAACCCAAAAGAAATTTTTAGTGTAGATATTGGTAATTCATATACTTATTCTGAAATATCATATAATCATAAAGTATTATTTTATAACAAATATGAAAACTTGATTGGATTTCCTATAACTATTTCAGGTAAAAACTATAAAAATGGAATTGTTATATTTAGAATAAATTTGAATGATAATAAGTTTGAAAAATATGGAGAAATTTTTAACCAAAATGACTTTAGGACAAATGTAAATAGAGTTATATATATACAAGATACATTATATACATTAGGAAACTATAAAATTATATCTTATGATTTAAATACTCTAGAAAAAATAAAAGAGTTAAATTTGGACAATAATTTTTAAAGACTATAGAAAAATGTTTAAATGGTATATTTGCTCAAAACAGATATATTGAAAAAAAAATTTTGCTTTGATATAATAGGAATTATTAAAATAATTCCTATTATTTTTTATGTTATATGAATTATTTCTATAATTTAAAAATATAATTGAAAATTATACAATTTAAAATTATTTTAAAAATTACGAGATTATTTTTAGGAAAAAAGATATTTTATAATTAAAGGGGGATAAAAATGTACGATATATATGCAGATTTACATGTTCATATTGGAAGAAGTGAAAATAATAAACCTATAAAAATTACAGCTGCAAGAAGCTTGAATTTTGCCAATATAGCAAAAGAATGTGTAGAAAGAAAAGGAATTAATCTTGTAGGAATTATTGATTGTGCATCACCTTATGTAATAGAAGATATAGAAAAATTTTTACAAACAGGTGAGGCTTATGAAATAGATGATGGAGGAATTATTTATAAAGATAAAGTATGCATAATTTTAGGTAGTGAAATTGAAACGGCAGAAACTAATAGTGAAGGAAAAACTGGTAGTGCACATAACTTATGTTATTTTCCAAAATTGTCTGATATAAAAGCATTTTCAGAAGAAATGAGTCATCATATAAAAAATATTACTCTTAGTTCTCAAAGAGCTGATATTTCAGCTTATAAACTAATAGATATTGTCAAAAAGTATAATGGAGTTTTAATTCCTGCACATTGTTTTACGCCTTATAAAAGTTTTTATGGAAATTGTACAGATTCTTTAAGAAAAATCTTTAAAGAAAAGTATGATGATATTCCTGCAATTGAACTTGGACTTAGCTCTGATACTTTTTTAGCAGATCAGATAAGTGAACTTGAAAGCAAGACATTTTTAACAAATTCAGATGCACATTCTCTTCCAAGAATAGCAAGAGAATATAATAAAATGCAACTAGAGAATATTAATTTTAAAGAATTTCTTATGGCACTAAAAAATGAAAAAGGTCGTAAAATTGTTGCAAATTATGGATTAGATCCAAAACTTGGAAAATATCATAGAACATATTGTGAAGTTTGTGGAAAAACAATTCCTGGTGAGGCACCAGTAACTAAGTGTGATACTTGTGAAAGTAAAAATATAACTATGGGAGTTTATGATAGAATTGAGATAATAAAAGATAAAAAAACAACTCAAAGTCCAAGCTTTAGACCAGTATATATATATCAATATCCTCTTACGTTTATTCCAGGAGTAGGAGGAAAAACAATAGACAAATTACTTGAACATTTTGGAACGGAAATGACGATTTTACATAAGTTGTCTGATGATGATATTGAAGCAGTTGTAGGTAAAAAAATTGCTAAAAATATAATTTCTGCAAGAGATGGAAAGTTACATATTATTGAAGGTGGTCGGAGGGGTTTACGGAAAAGTTGAATAATTAGAAAAATATCGAATACACTTTATTAAATAAATTTTTCATAAGAATTTATATTAGATTAAAAAAGTAAAGGGTATGAGATGAAAAGTATATTATTTGAATATATTATTAAAAATAAAAAAAATTTTATAATAATTATAACTATATTTTGTATAGGAATAGCAATTGGAACATTTTTTGTAAATAATTCAAGTGATATTCAAAAAACAGAATTAAGTAATTATATAGGAAAACTAATAGAAAATATAAAAAGTTCGCAAAATATAAATTCAATAAATTTATTATTTCTGAGTTTAAGACAAAATATTGGTTTTATTTTGTTGATATGGTTTTTAGGTTGTACAATCATTGGAGGAATACTCATATATATAGCAATATTATATAAAGGTTTTTCTATAGGATATACAATTGCAGCTATAGTAGCAGTTTTAGGGGTTAAACAAGGAATTGTAATTTCTATTATTTCATTATTATTTCAAAATATAATTTTTTTACCAGTATTTTTTATAATATCAGAAAATGGAATAAAATTATATAAGGGAATATATAAGAGATGTATAAATTTACGAGAAGAGGTAATTAGGCATACTATAATTATGTTGATTTCAATTATTTTTGTTATTATTTCTAGCTTAATAGAAGTATATTTCTCTACAAATTTATTAATATTTTTAAAAGAAATTCTTTAAAACTATTTACTTTTTTTAAAAAATTTGATATAACATAGCTATCTTATGTAAATAATAGATAAATCAAAATAAATTAATGATAGGAGAGAATACGTAATGGAAAAACAAATAAAACTTTTTTTAGAGTTTCTTGAATATGATAAAAAATTGTCAGCTAACACATTACAATCTTACAAAAGAGATATAAATCAATATGAAGAATACATCAATAAAAACGGTTTAAATTATTTAAAAATTGATAATGAAGATATAAATAAATATTTTGAAAAACTAAAAGAGATGAATAAAAAGACATCTACTATATCTAGAAATTTAGCAACAATAAGATCTTTTTATCAATTTTTAGTAAAATCTAAAAAAATAAAAAAAGATCCTACAATAGGTGTTCAATCTCCAAAAGTTGAAAAGAAAGTCCCTAGTATATTAACGTCAAAGGAAGTAGAATTATTATTAGAGCAACCCAAAAATATTGATTTAAAAGGAATTAGAGATAAAGCAATGCTTGAATTTGCTTATGCTACAGGAATGAGAGTTACCGAAATTATTTCTCTAGATGTATCAGATGTTAATCTAGAACAAAGCTATGTAGTGTGCAATTCTGGTGTTAAAAAAAGAAATATTCCACTAGGAACAATATCACTTAAAGCTTTAAAAGATTATATGGAAAAAGCAAGACCAATATTAATAAAAGATGATAAAGTAACAGCACTATTTGTAAATATAAATGGTAAAAGATTAACAAGACAAGGTTTTTGGAAAATAGTTAAATATTATAAAGAACAAGCTCATATAACAAAAGAAATAACACCTCATGTTTTAAGACATTCTTTTGCTACACATTTATTACAAAATGGAGCAGATTTAAAAGCAATTCAAACAATGCTTGGACATTCAGATATTTCATCTACACAAGTTTATATGCAATTTCAAAATGAAAATTTAAAGGATATTTATAAAAAAGCTCATCCTAGAGCATAATAATTAAAAGTGTTTATAAGACTCATACAAATCATTGTATGAGTCTCTACTTATGATTAATAAGTGTATTAGCACCTAAGCAACTTGTGATTTCTAAATTATTATTATTTTTTTAATATAAAAAATGTAGTTTAAAAAATATTGTAAAAAACTTGAATTAATAATTTATTAAGTATAAAATATTAAACATGAACAAAAGTAAAAAAGTATAGGAGGTAAAAAATGAAAAATCAAAAAGGAATAACACTAGTTGCTTTAATATTAATTATAGTAGTTTTAGTAGTACTAGCAGGAATTTCAATATCTTTATTAGTAAGCAATAATAAAACTAATGATAATCAACCAGTAAATAATAACGTTCAACAAAGATTTATATCTGATGATGAAGTAGTAAATGAGTTACTTTATGATATAAATGGTAATCCAATTAATTCTAGTGAAGATACATCAGATACTAATACATCAGAAGATACTACGAATTTGAATCATAATACTAGTGTAGAAAATGTAGTTAACACAAATGAGATAAGCAATGAATTAAATAATGAAGTAAATAACTCAGTGGTTAATGAAAATTTATAATAAAATATATTAATTACTAAAGCTAAGTGAATTTTAAGCATTAATATGCGCTTAAAGTTCACTTTTGATTTTATAATAATAAATTTAAAGTATATTTCAAAATATTAAAGTTTTTCGATTTGTTTTGTGTGAGGTGAAATATGATTAATATTAATATCATTTGTGTTGGTAAGTTAAAAGAAAAATATTTGAAAGAAGCTATTTTTGAATATTCTAAAAGACTATTAAAATATTGTAATTTGAATTTTATAGAAATACAGGATGAAAAGTTACCAAATAAAATAAATAATAGTACTATAAATGAAATAAAAACAAAAGAGGGACTCAAAATAATTGATTATTTAAAAAAAGATACATATATTATTTCTTTAGATTTACATGGCAAGCAATATACTTCCGAAGAATTTTCTCAAAAATTAGATACACTTACTGTAAGAGGATATAGCAATATTTCTTTTATTATAGGAGGAACACTAGGAATATCTAGTGAAGTTTTAAATAAATCTAATGAACTAATTTGTTTTTCTAAAATGACTTTTCCTCATCAATTAATTAGAGTATTTTTACTAGAACAACTTTTTAGAGCTTTTAAAATTTCAAATAATGAAACTTATCATTGGTAAATAATTGATTTAATATATCTTGTATGATATATTATTTATAATTATAAAAAAGGAGTTTTATGCAAGGAATAATAATTATTAATAAACCAAAAGGTTTTACATCACAAGATGTAGTTTCAAAAATAAAAAAGATATTAAATGTAAAAAAAGCAGGCCATACTGGTACATTAGATCCTATGGCAACAGGAGTTTTACCAATTTTGCTTGGAAATTACACAAAACTATCAAAATATTTAATAGAACATGATAAAACATATATTGCAAAAATTAAACTTGGAAAGAAAACAGATACAGGAGATTCAGAAGGAAATATTATTGGTGAAAAAGAAGTTATCTTAGAAAATTTATCAGAAATTAAAATACAAAACATTTTGGATACTTTTATAGGTATACAAAATCAGATTCCTCCAATGTATTCAGCAATAAAAGTAAATGGTAAGAAATTATATGAATATGCAAGAATAGGAAAAACACTTGAAGTAAATCCGAGAAAAATAGAGATATATAGTATAAAATTATTAAATATTGATAAAGTGAATTTTGAATTAGAATTTGAAGTGTCTTGTTCAAAAGGTACATATATAAGAGTTCTATGTGAAGACATATCGAAAAAACTCAATACAGTTGGTTTTATGAGTGAATTAAAACGAACTTCAGTAGATAAATTTAATATAGAAAGTTCGGTGGATTTATATACATTAGAAAAGAATATTGATAACACAAATTTTATAAAATCTAAAATTATTAGTATGGAACAAGTTTTTGATAATTTAGATAAAATTAAATTATTTGAAAAACAAATAAAACCTTTTTTAAATGGGGTCATGTTAACTTTTAAAAAGGAAGATGGTATATATAATATATATAATCAAGCAAATAATTATTTAGGAACAGGGATTATAAAAAATAATTTGTTAAAAAGAGATGTAATTATTTTTTAGAAGGTGAGAAAAATGAAAATTAATAATAGAATAGAAACAAGACCAATTTATGTGGGAAATGTTCAAGTAGGTGGACAAAATAAAGTTGTAATACAATCAATGTGTAATACTAAAACTAAAAATGTAGAAGATACAGTTAATCAGGTTTTAAAATTAGAAAAAGCTGGTTGTGAAATAATAAGAGTAGCTTGTTTAGATATTGAAGATGCAAAAGCAATTAAAAAGATAAAAGAAAAAATACATATTCCTATAGTTGCTGATATTCATTTTGATTATAAGATAGCATTAGAAGCAATTAAAAGTGGTGTTGATAAAATACGTATAAATCCTGGAAATATTGGAGATGAAGAAAAAACAAAAGCAGTTGTAAAAGCTTGTAAAGATAATAAAATTCCAATTAGGATAGGCGTTAATGGTGGATCTCTTGAGAAAGATATATTAAAAAAATATGGTAAACCTTGTAGTGATGCTATGATTGAAAGTGCAAGAAATCATGTGAAAATATTAGAGAAACTTGATTTTTTTGATATAGCAATATCATTAAAAGCTTCAAATTTAGATATGTGTATTGAAAGTTATGAAAAAGCAGCAAAAGAATTTAAATATCCTCTTCATTTAGGAATAACTGAAGCAGGAACAGCTTTTAGTGGAACGATTAAATCAAGTATAGGTTTAGGAATTCTTTTAAAACAAGGTATAGGTGATACATTAAGGGTTTCATTGTCTGACGATCCAATAGAAGAAATTTACGTATGCAAAGAAATTTTAAAAAATTGTAATTTATATAATAATAGTCCTAAATTAGTTTCTTGTCCTACTTGTGGAAGAATTCAATATGATTTAATACCTATAGCTAAGGAGATGGAAAAGTTTTTACAAACATTAGATAAAGATATAACTGTAGCCATAATGGGCTGTGCAGTTAATGGACCAGGTGAAGCTAGAGAAGCTGATATAGGAATAGCTGGAGGAAAAAACGAAGGTTTACTTTTTAAAAAAGGAGAAATTATAAGAAAAGTAAAACAGGAAGATATGGTAAAGGTTTTAAAAGAGGAAATTTTACAAATGATTAATTAGTATTATTAAAAATATAAAGACATTAAAAATGGTTAGGAGGAATTATGAATTATCCAGATTATTTAGAAAAAGGAGATACTATAGGAATTTGTGCACCTTCATTAGGTATTGTAGAACCTGAAAAGATAATAAAATTAGAAAAAGCAATAATTAATCTAAATAAATTGGGTTATAATGTTATAGAAACAAATAGTGTAAGAAAATGTGAAAATGGAAGAAGTGCTAGTGCAGAAATTAGAGCAAAAGAATTTATGGAACTTTTAGAAAATGATGATGTAAAGCTTATTGTTTTTGCAACAGGTGGAGATTTTTTATGTGAAATGGTTGATTATCTAAATTTTGAAAAAATAAAAAAGTTAAAACCAAAATGGATACAAGGATATTCAGATATTACAGGAATAAGTTTTTTATTTAATACAATTTTAGATATACCTAGTGTATATTGTCAAAATGTAAAAGATTATGCAATGGAACCTCTTCATAAAAGTTTAGATGATGCTTTAAATATAATGTCAGGTAAAAATGTTATCCAAAAATCATTTGAACTATATGAAAAAGAAGAATTTTCGGAGATAGATAATAAAAATTATCAATATAATTTAACTGAAAAAGTAGAATGGAAAAATGTGATAGGTGGAGATAAAATTGAAATGACCGGAAGAGCATTAGGAGGTTGTTTAGATTGTATTGATAGTTATATTGGAACAAAGTATGACAACATAAGTAATTACATTGAAAAATATAAAAAAGATGGAATAATATGGTTTCTAGATGTTTATGAAATGAATACACCAATGCTATTTAGAATTTTATGGAAAATGAAAAATTGTGGATATTTTAATAATTGTAATGGAATTATTTTTGGAAGACCATTATATATTAGAGAAGATTATGGAATATCTTTTAATGAAACTGTAAAAGAAGCTTTAAAAAATTTAAATATCCCAGTAATATGTGATGCAGATATAGGGCATGTTCCACCACAAATTGCAATATTAAATGGTGCTATTTTAAAGATAATATCAGAAAATGGAAAAGGTACAATTGAAACATATCAAAAATAAATAATATATAGCAAATAGGTGATTAAATATGAATATGAAAGTTAAGAATAAAGAAGATAAAAAAATAGAAAAAAAGATAGTAAACGATGAAATTTTGTTAGAGAAAAAAAAGAGAGATATAAGTGTTGATTTAATAAGAGTATTAGCTTGTTTTATTGTAATCTTAACACATCTTTGTTTGCAAGTATTAAATCAGGCTTATAATAGAATTGATTGGAGTAGATTATTAGAAAAAAGTTTTTTTACAGATGGGGTACCATTATTTTTTATGATAACAGGATTCTTTTTAGTAAATGGACGTAGTTATAAAAAAATATGGAAAAATACAATAAAGAAAGTCCTGCTACCTACATTACTTTATATTGTATTTGCACAAGTTTTTTATATGTTTATTACAAATAAAGAAAGTTTTATTTGGTGTATACAAA
>CANQEK010000026.1 GCA_947594985.1 uncultured Clostridia bacterium | reverse complement strand
ATTTACTACTATAGAGGAACAACAGGTTGAAAATTATAGAAAAATGTTTCTTGCTATGGGAAAAGATATAAGAGTTATATTGATAAAACTGGCAGATAGATTACATAATATGAGAACATTAAAATATTTGACACGAGATAGACAGATTGCAATTTCAAAAGAAACACAAGATTTATATGCGCCACTTGCTAATAGATTAGGTATCTATTCGTTAAAATGGGAATTGGAAGATTTAAGTTTTAAATATTTAAATCCTGAAGAATATCATGAAATTGTTATTGGACTTGATAAGAAAAGAGAAGAACGATTAAAATTTTTAAATAAAATTCAAACAGATTTAACTCAAGAAATCAAAAATCAAGGTATAAAAGCTGAAGTAACTGGAAGGGCCAAACATTTATATAGTATATATAGAAAAATGCAAAGAGATAATAAAACATTAGATCAAATTTATGATTTATTTGCTTTAAGAATTTTAGTAGATGATATTAAAGATTGTTACTCAGTTTTAGGAATAGTACACGAGATGTATACACCTATGCCTGGAAGATTTAAAGACTATATAGCTGTTCCTAAAAAAAATATGTATCAATCAATTCACACTACACTTCTGGGGCCAAAAGGAACACCCTTCGAAGTTCAGATACGTACTTGGAAAATGCATAGAACTGCAGAATTCGGTATTGCTGCTCATTGGGCTTATAAAGAAGCAAGTAATAATGGCTCAAAAGAAGCAGTTGTAGTTACAGATGATAAACTTGCTTGGCTTCGTGAAACTTTAGAATGGCAGAGAAATACAGAAAATCCAAATGAATTTTTAAATACTTTAAAAACAGAATTATTTGAAGATGAAGTTTATATTTTTACACCAAAAGGAATGATAAAAGTTTTACCAAAAGGCGCTACACCAATTGATTTTGCATATAGCGTACATGAACAAATTGGACATAAAATGGTAGGATGTAAGATAAATAGTAAAATTATGCCAATTATTACTCCTTTAAGAAATGGTGATATTGTAGAGATTCTTACTTCAGAACAGTCTAAAGGACCTAGTCGTGATTGGCTTAAATTTGTAAAAAGTTCTTCTGCTAAAACAAGAATAAATCAGTATTTTAAAAGAGCACAAAGAGCTGAAAATATTGAAAAAGGAAAAGCTGCTATAGATAGAGAAGTTAAAAAAATAGGTATTAAGTATTCTGATTTAGTAAGACCTGAATGGCTAGAGTTAGCAGTAGAAAGATATAAATTTCAATCAGTAGATGATTTATATTCTAGTATTGGTTTTGGTGGAATTTCTGTTAATAAACTTATGGCTAGATTATTAGATGAATATAGAAAGGAACATGAAGAAGAAGATTTTGAACAAAAAATAGAAGAATTAGCAAATGCAAAACCTACTATAAATAAAGCATCAAAAACTGGTGTCGTGGTTAAAGGAATAGATAATTGTTTGGTAAAACTTTCAAAATGCTGTAATCCACTTCCTGGTGATGAAATAATAGGATATATTACAAAAGGAAGAGGAGTTTCAGTACATCGTACAGATTGTACAAATGTTAAAGATTTATTAAATGAAGAAAGTAGAATGATTGATGTTTATTGGATTGATGATCTTAACGGATATTATAAAGTTGAACTTCAATTATTAGCAAATGATAGACCGGGGTTGTTGAAAGATGTTATTAAACAAATTGAAAATTCTAAAGTTAAGCTAACTGGTATAAATTGTAAAGCTACAAAAGAAGATATTGCAATAATAGATATATCAATAGAAGTTGAAAATACTCAAATATTAAATAAAATAGTTTCAGCGT
Organism: uncultured Clostridia bacterium; assembly: GCA_947594985.1. Taxonomy (GTDB): domain Bacteria; phylum Bacillota; class Clostridia; order TANB77; family CAG-508; genus Scatovivens. The sequence goes on along the minus strand of CANQEK010000026.1, from coordinate 14,739 downwards.
TTAGAAACATTGAAAGTGTATATGATGTTAGTAGAAAAAGAGGATAATAAATTTATTTTGGAGGTTACAAATGAAATTAAAAAGAATTCAAGTAAAGACAACTCAAGTAGGACTTCTTACAAATTCATATGTTATATGTGATGAAGATTCAAAAGAAAGCATAGTTATAGATCCAGGTGGAGAACCAGAAAAAATTGCAGAAATATTAGATATTTTTGGAGCAAATTTAAAATATATATTTTTAACTCATTGTCATGCAGATCATATTGGCGGTGTTAATGAATTAAAGAGAATGAAAGGTGGAAAAGTTTTAGTAAGTAGAGCTGATAGTGAAGGATTGTATAATAAAGATATAAATTTATCAGAATATATTAATATGAATCCAATAGAATTAGAAGCCGATTCTAGAGTTGATGACGGAGATTTAATACATATAGGTAATATTGAGTTTGTTATTATTTCTACACCTGGTCATACAAAAGGTGGTTTATGTTTATATTCACCAAAAGAAGAATTAGTTTTTACCGGAGATACATTATTTTCAGGAACTTGGGGAAGAACTGATTTACCTACAGGAAGTTTTGTAGAGTTAATAAATTCTATAACAGACAAATTAATGACTCTTCCAGATAATACTGTTGTATATCCAGGACATGGAAAAATTACAATGATTAAAGATGAAAGAAATATTTATTTAGAATTAAAAGAAAAAGATTTTTAAATTTAAGTAAATTAAGATTTTTATAATGGATGAATATTATATGCAAATCAATACATATGAAAATGAATATTATGTGAAAATGAACATTATATAAGAATTGATATAGATAATTAGAAGGTTTATAGGAATAACCTTATTCAAAAACCTAAATATATTATAAGAAGAAGGTGATTAAATTGATTCAAAAACTAAAAGGAACAAAAGATTTATTACCAGATCAAAGCTATAAATGGCAAATACTAGAGAAAAAATTAAATAAGGTTTTAGAAAATTATAATTTTAAAGAAATTAGAGTTCCTGTTTTTGAGTATACAGAACTTTTTCAAAGAGGTGTTGGTGAAACTACTGACGTTGTACAAAAAGAAATGTATACTTTTGAAGATAAAGGTGGAAGAAGTATAACTCTTAGACCAGAAGGTACAGCAGGAGTTATTAGGGCATATATTGAAAATGGAATGTCAAGTTTACCAAGCCCTACAAAACTTTGGTATAATATGGGAATGTATAGATATGAAAATGTACAAAAAGGAAGACTTAGAGAATTTCATCAGATTGGAGCTGAAATAATTGGAACTGAAAGTTATCTTGCTGATGTTGAAATTATTTTATTGGCAAACAGTATATTTGATGCTTTAAATATTCCAAAAATAAAATTAAATTTAAACAGTATAGGTTGCCCAAAGTGTAGAGAAAAATATCAAAAAATTTTAAAAGAATTTATAGGAAAAAATTTAAATAATTATTGTGATACATGTAAATCAAGATTCGAAAAAAATCCTATGAGGATTCTTGATTGTAAAGAAAGTAAATGTAAAGAATTAAATGCTAATGCTCCAAAAATGATTGATTATTTATGTGATGATTGTAAAGAACATTTTGAAAATGTTAAAAGAATGTTAAGAGAATTTTGTATAGATTTTAAAATAGATACAAATATAGTTAGAGGTTTAGATTATTATACAAAAACAGTATTTGAGTATATTGATGAAAATACCGGACTTGCTATTTTAGCTGGTGGAAGATATGATGGTTTAGTTAATCAACTTGGAGGACAATCAACACCTGCAATTGGTTTTGCAACTGGAGTAGAAAGACTTGTAGAAGTCTTTGAACAATATAATAATTTAGATGATAAAATTCCAGACTTGTATATTCTTTCATCAGGAATGGAAGAAAACAAAAAAGCAATTGAAATATCTGAGTATTTAAGAAAACAAAATCATATAGTTGAAAAAGATCTTTGTGATAGAAGCTTTAATGCTCAAATGAAATATGCAAATAAAGTTAGAGCAAAAAATCTTCTAGTAATAGGAGAAAATGAAATAAAAACAGGTCTTGCTAAGATTAAAAATATGACTACTGGAGATGAAAAAGAAATAAAATTAGATTGCTCACAAATACATAATTATTTGATGGCGTAAATAAGTTTTCGACCAGAGTTTTGTCATAACATGTAAACTGACTAATATAATTGAATTATTAGAGAGGTATTTACATGATTAATTTAGCTGTTATAAATTTAAAGGATATACTAAAATTTTTATTTAAATTAATATTAATTATTATAGTAATAGTAGTTGCTATAAATGCTTTTTCTTCAATTAGAAAAGGAAATTTTGTAACACTTGAAAATTTAAAAAGTAATATATTTTCTTCTCATTTAGATATTATGGATGAAACTGTTTTAATATCAAAATATTTTTATAATGAACAAAATAATTATGAAAAAGAAAGTGGAATAAAAAAAATATTAGTATCAGAGCTTGCAATATTTAGTACAGAAGAAGAACTTATGGAAAAAGAAAATCAAGAAGAAGTAATTGAATTTGAAGATATTGAGGAAAATTCAAATAATATAGAAGATATTAATAATATTTCAAATGAAAATAATTTGTTTGATAACAATTCTAATAATAGTGTATCAGAAAATAATATTAATATTGAAACAATATCTGGATTATTGCCAACAAAAGTTATTGAAGAAAATAATAAAAATGATAAATATACAGATATGTATAATGGAATAAAAGTAAAAAACGAATCTAAATATACTTTGAATCAAGAAATGATGACTCCTAATGTAGATTTTACTAATAAAAAAGATATTGTTATTTTTCATACACATACTTGTGAAAGTTATACTCCAACTCCAACTATGCAGTACCAAGCAAGTGGAAATTTTAGAACAACTGATTTAAATTATAATGTAGCTAGAGTTGGGGAAGAACTTGCTAATTATTTGAAAGTTTTTGGATTTAATGTGAATCATAATAATACATATCATGATTATCCTGCATACACAGGTTCTTATACAAGATCACTTGCTACAATTAATGGTATTTTAGAAACCAATAATTCAGAGTTGGTAATAGATTTACATAGAGATGCTTTAGGAAGTAATAGTAGTTATGCTCCTAGTATACAAATAGGTGATGAAATAGCAGCACAAGTTATGTTTGTTATTGGAACAGATGGTGGCGGACTTGAACATCCAAATTGGTTAAATAATTTTAAATTAGCGATAAAGATTCAAGAAAAAGCAAATGAAATGTATCCAGGATTTTTTAAGCCAATAATACTTAGAGATTCAAGATATAATCAGCATGTTACAAGTGGAGCATGTATAATAGAAGTAGGAGCAACAGGAAATACTTTAGAGCAATGCTTAGTAAGTATGAAATATTTATCAAAAATTATAGCTGAAGTTATGAAATAATTTATATATTATAACATTTAGTTAGTGTTTGTTTATAATATTTTCACTAATATTGTTTATAATATTGTTTATAATATTCTTACTAAATAGAAAATTAATTATAATAAAAATTATATTTCAATAACTTTATGGGTATAATCTAAATTTGCAATAGATTCATTTTTATATCCTAAAGTATAAACATTTGTTGCAAAAATGTCTTTAGAAATCATATTTCTTAAAGCTGTATCATTAGAATTTTCCATAAATTTTTTAACTGATACAATTATTTTAAGTTTTGAATTTGCGGCTGCAATAGCGGATATAATGCGCTTTCCATGTTTATTAAAACCTAAAACTCTTATGTATGGAGTTAGCTTTTTTGAAGCATTTATATCTTTTTGAGATATATTTAAAAGTGCATATAAAAGTATTCTTTGAATTCTAGTTTGAGTATATCTTTTGGATTTAATATTTGATATTAAATCCTTTAAATTATTATAATTATTAGCGGAAAATTTAATTTTATTTTCTAGTCCTTCTGAAACATCTGGAAGATTACTTATTTCAGAAAGAGTCATCTTTCTTAAAGTATATATAATTTCTTTTTCAAAAACTGAAATATCTGTTATAAGTTTACCATTATTTATACATTCATCTAATAATTCATATGTTTCATAAGGCACAACATAATGTACGTTTTTTTTGTTTTGAAGCATTGTTCTTATTGCTGTGCTACTTGCAACGCCATTTTTTTCGTCTTTACTATTATAATCACTATAATTTCTTTTTATAGTAAGAGGTTTTATTTTACTTTTATGTTTTTTTAGAGCTTTTAAATATTCAACACCTAAAATATTATTAGGATTAGATATTATTCCAGAATATTTTTTTGAGCTACCAAAAAATTGAGATATAGCTATTTCACGGGCTTTAGGGTATGATAGACCCGATTTAAGTTGTGATGTTATTAAAGTAGAAAATTCTTTTGGTTCTTTATATAAAATTTCTGCAACATCATTTAATGGAGTAATTTCACCAATTTCACTTCCAAATGAAATATAATCAACAACACCTAAACTATTTAGAATTTTAACAGCACCATCAGCAAAGTTTTCAGCACTTGAAATTGCATAAACAGTAGGAAGTTCTATAACTAAATCAACGCCGGCTTTTAATGCCATTTCTGCTTTAGTCCATTTATCAATTATTGAAGTATCGCCACGTTGAACGAAATTACCACTCATAACAGCTACAGAAAAATCTGTTTTTGTTAATTGTTTTGAAATTTGTAAATGATGTACATGACCATTATGAAAAGGATTATATTCAGAAACAATTCCTAAAATTCCATTCAAAATAAATACCTCCTATATTGTAATATTTTCAATTTGTTGATATAATATCATAGATTAAAAAAAAACACAAATATAAAATTAATTAGAAGAGGTGTTTATGAAAAATGTTATTATATATACTGATGGCGCTTGTTCAGGAAATCCCGGTCCAGGTGGTTGGGGAGCTATTTTAATTTATGAAGAAAATAAAAAAGAAATATCAGGTGCAAGTAAAAATACTACTAATAACATAATGGAAATGACAGCTGTTATTGAAGCTTTAAAAATTCTAAAATTTAAATGTGATGTTACAATTTATAGTGATAGTGCCTATGTTGTTAATGCTTTTAATCAAGGTTGGATTTATAATTGGCAGAAAAACAATTGGAAAACTTCAAATAAAGAATCTGTAAAAAATAGAGAACTTTGGGAAGAGTTATATGACTTAACTAAAATTCATAATGTTGAATTTATCAAAGTGAAAGGTCATAGTGATAATGAATATAATAATAGATGTGACTATTTAGCAACAAGTGCAATAAAAACTATTCAATAATTAAAAGGAGGTTAAGATATATATATTATATTATAAAATATAGTATCAAATAATGTGAAGTGAAAATTATAGGAATAACAGGTTCATCAGGAACTGGAAAATCAACTGTTAGTAGTATATTTAATGAAAAAGAATATATTGAAGTAATAGATGCAGATAAAGTAGCTAGAGAATTAAACACACCTAATACTGAGTATTCTAAAGCTATAAAAGGAGTATTTGGAAAAGAAGTTTTTTTTGAAGATGGAAGTTTAAATAGAAAAGCGTTGGCTGATAAAATTTATGATAATGAAAATGCCAAAAAAAGCTTAGATAGTTTAACTTTTAAATATGTTTTTGATGAGATATTATCAAGAATTGAAAATATAGACAAAGAAAAAATAAAAATAACAATAATAGATGCACCACTACTTTTTGAATCTGGACTTGATAAAAAATGTGATTATATAATTGCTGTTATAGCACCAGAAGAAGTAAAAATAGATAGAATTTGTAAAAGAGATAAAATTGATGTAAATACAGCTAAAAAAAGACTTGATAGTCAACAAAATGATGAATACTATACAGAAAAATCTGATTTTGTTATACAAAATGATGGAAAATCAAATTTAGAAATACAAATAAAAGATATATTAGAAAGATTAATAAAAGAAAATAAGAATAAATGTAATTTTATAGAATTAGAAGGAAAATAAAATGAAGGTTTCAGAATTTAGTTATGAGTTGCCAGAAGAATTGATTGCTCAACATCCATACGATAAAAGAGATGAGGCAAGATTAATGGTACTTAATAAAAATAATCAAACAATAGAACATAGAATATTTAAAGATATAATTAATTATTTGAATCCAGGAGATTGTTTAGTAATAAATAATACAAAGGTTATACCTGCAAGATTATATGGTAAAAAAGATACTGGAGCGAATGTTGAATTTTTATTATTAAAAAGAATAGAAAAAGATACATGGGAAGCTATGGTGCGTCCAGGAAATAAATTGAAACCTGGTTCTAAAGTTGTTTTTGGAGATGGTTTATTAAAAGCTACTGTGCTTGAGGTAATAGAAGGTGGAAATAGAAAAGTAGAATTTAAATATAATGGTATTTTTAATGAAATATTAGACCAAATAGGATTAATGCCACTTCCTCCTTATATTACAGAGGCAACTAGAGAAGATAACAAAAAATATCAAACTGTTTATGCAAAATATGAGGGTTCAGCTGCTGCTCCAACAGCAGGGCTTCATTTTACAGAAGATCTTTTAGAAAAAATAAAATTAAAAGGTGTAGAAGTTGCAAATGTTACACTTCATGTTGGAATAGGAACATTTAGACCTGTGAAAGTTGAAAATGTCGAAGAACATGAAATGCATTCAGAACATTTTTATATAAAAAAAGAAGATGCAGAGAAAATTAATAATGCAAAAAAATCAGGAAAAAGGGTTATAGCTTGTGGGACAACTTCTTGTAGAGTACTAGAGTCTGTTTCAGATGAAAATGGATTTGTAAAAGAGATTGAAGATGATACAAGTATTTTTATTTATCCTGGTTATAAATTTAAATGTATAGATAGTTTAATTACAAATTTTCATTTACCTCAATCAACTTTAATAATGCTTGTATCTAGTTTGGCTGGTAAAGATTTTATAATGAAAGCTTACAATGAAGCTGTAACTAAAAAATATAAATTTTTTAGTTTTGGAGATGCTATGTTGATAATATAAGAAACAAGAAGAATTAATAAAATAAAACTAATAACATAAATAAAATAAATATAAATGAAAATAAAAATAAATATAAAATAAAAATTAATATAAATACAAATAAAGTAATATAAATAAAAAAATAGAAAGGACAATTATATGCAAAATGCAATAAATTATGAATTATTACATATAGATAAAAATTCAGGAGCTAGAAGAGGAATAATACATACACCACATGGAGATATACAAACTCCAATTTTTATGCCAGTTGGAACTCAAGCTACAGTAAAAGCTATGACATCAGATGAACTAAAGGAAATGGTTGAGGCACAAATAATCTTGGCTAATACATATCACTTATTTTTAAGACCAGGTCATGAACTTGTAAGAGAAGCAGGAGGCCTTCATAAATTTATGAATTGGGATAGACCTATTTTAACAGATAGTGGTGGATTTCAGGTTTTTAGCTTAGGAGCTTTAAGAAAAATAAAAGAAGAAGGTGTAGAATTTAGGTCTCATTTAGATGGAAGTAAACAATTTATTAGTCCAGAGAAAGCAATAGAAATTGAAGAAGCTTTAGGTGCTGATATAATTATGGCATTTGATGAATGCTGTCCATATCCTTCAACATATGAATACACGAAAAATTCTATGGAAAGGACTACTAGATGGGCTAAAAGATGTAAAGATGCACATACTACTGATAATCAAGGTTTATTTGGAATTGTACAAGGTGGTTTTTTTAAAGATTTAAGATTACAGAGTGTAAATGATTTAGTAGATATGGATTTTCCTGGATATGCAATTGGTGGAATAAGTGTTGGTGAGCCTAAAGAAGAATTTTTAGATATTTTGAATTATACAACTCCATTGTTACCAGAAAATAAACCAAGATATTTAATGGGTGTAGGTACACCTGATTATTTGATAGAAGCGGCTCTTGCAGGAATAGATATGTGTGATTGTGTTCTTCCTACTAGAATTGCAAGACATGGTACTGCGATGACAAATCATGGTAAAATAGTAGTTAGAAATGCTAGTTATGAAAGAGATTTTTCCCCTTTAGATTCAGAATGTGATTGTTATACTTGTAAAAATTACACTAGGGCTTATATTAGACATTTAATAAATACAAAAGAAATTTTAGGAGTTAGATTATTATCAATTCATAATTTAAGATTCTTGACTAAATTAATGGATAGAGTTAGAATTGAAATAGAAAATGATAATTTATTAGGATTTAGAGACGAATTTTATAAAAATTATGGATATACAAAAGAAGATAATTGAGGAGGAAAATCTATATGAATTTACAAGAAAGTGATTTGTTTAAAGAAGAACTTAAAAAAGATTCAAAAAATAAACGACGAATATTGTTTTCAATTATTATATGTGCTATTTTGATTGCAATATTGCTTGTTTTAATATTGATTATAAAACATAAAGATTCTACTACTTTAAAAATGTATCTAGATAATAATCAAATTGCTATACCAAGTGGACTATATAAAGAAATTGACCAAAAAGTTTATTTTGATATAAAACAACTAGGAAATATGTTGGGTTATAATTATACAAGAGGAGTATATGGAGAATATAATGAAAATCAAGATAGTTGTTATATGCAAAATGACTTTGAAATAGTAGCTATTTCTTCTGGAGAAAAAAAATACACTAAATACTTACAATTATCTGGTCAAACTACTTTAGGAGAATTAAATGTTACTGCAGAAAACGAAAATGGATATAATGAACTTTTTCAAACTGCTGATGAAATAAAATTTCAAGATGGAATAATATTTGTATCGATTAATGACGTGAATAAGATGTTTAATATTCAATTAGATTGGCAACAATATAGAATTAATATTTATACATTAAATTATTTTGTAAATTTTGCAAAAAATATTGCTGCAAAATATGGTGTGCATGAAATAAGTGGTAATTATGAAAATTTTAGAGCTTTGCTTGATGGCTATATTGTTGTTGGAGATGGAAAAGAAGGCGTTCAAACAAAACAATATGGAGTAATATTACTTCAAAATGGAACTGAAATAATAAGTAAGAAATATAGTAAAGTTCTTTATGCACAAAACACCAAAGAATTTTATATAACAACTGCTAATGGTATGATGGGAATTTTAAATTATGAAGGAGGTACTGTAATTAGTCCTTCAGATTATAGTGAAATATCTTTATTAGATCAAGAAAACTTGTTATATTTAGTAAAAAAAGAAGATAAATATGGAGTACTAGATAAAAATGGTAAAGCAATTATTTATGCTGAAAATGATAAAATCGGAATTGATACAGAAAGTTTTAAATTGGAAAAAATTTCAAATAATTGTTTATTATTAGGAAAATGTATTCCAGTTATGAAGGATAAAAATCAAAAAAAATATAGTTTATATAATTTAAATGGAAAAGAAATATTGCAATCTAAATATGATTTAGGATGTAAAATAGATTCTAAAATTGATACTACTGGAGATAAACATAGTGTTTTAATAATACCATCTTCAGTTGGAATTAATGGTATAGTAATAAATTATGATAATTTATATGGAATTTTTGATATTGATAAAGAAACTACAGTATTTCCATGTGTTGCTAATAGTATATATGCTGTAGTAGAAGAGGGTGAAACCACTTATTATGCTGAATATGGTGGAGAACAAATAAAAATCGAAGATTGGCTAAAAGAAAATCAAGTTAATAGTGACGAAGAAGATCCATCAACAAACTTACCTGATGAAGATAATCCAATTATTGAAGAATCAGAAAATATAAATGAAAATTAGAATTTTATTATAATATTAAATTGTCATATTAAAATACTTCTATAAATATAATTTTATAGAAGTATTTTTTTTTGGAGGTTATTTATGAAAATATTTATTAGAGAATATATTATTTCAATTTTGTTAACAATAATATTAATTTTTGTATTATCTCTTTTAGTTAGTCAAACAACTATGTCTGAAGATTTTATAAAACCTATAACAATAGGAATAACTAGTTTATCTCTTATGATAGGCGCTTTTAGAATTTCTAAGTCAAAGAAAGAAAAAGGAATTTTAAATGGTTGTATTTTAGGAGTTATGTATATGATAAGTTTATACTTAATATCTGGATTTATATCATTACAATTCACTATAACACTTAGTTCGTTAATTATGATATTTTTAGGAATATTAGGTGGAGTAATAGGTGGTATAATAGGAGTGAATTTTTAAACATTTTTATTACTAAATATAGTTATAAAATTAAGTACTTATAGACTATAAATGGTCTTGTTTGTAAAATATCTATATAAAATATTATCAGTTTTATTAGGCACTTCTGTATTTGTAGTTTCTTTTCCTGACCCTATAGTTTTTTCTGTTACAGAGTCTATTTATAGTCTTTATATTATTATATAAATTGATAATTTTTTTGTTTTTGAGTTTTTATTTTTTATAAAATATTGTTTTTGTGTTGTTGTTTTTATAAAAATATTATTTGTTTTAAAATTATTACAAAAGTAGTTGATATTTTTATTAATTTAATATACAATCTACAAGAATGATTATGAATTTGTTTAAATTTACATAAATAATACATAAAGGAGGAGGTATGGTAACTTTTGATGATGTTATAAATAATCTTGAAGTTAAAGAACTTATAAAAAACGCTCAAAAACAATTAGATGTATTAGGTTATACCGAACATTCTACAAGGCATGTAACAGTAGTTGCAGAAAGAGCTGCCTATATTCTTAAAACTTTAGGATATGATGAACATAGAATAGAACTTGCAAAAATAGCTGGATATATGCATGATATTGGAAATTCAGTAAATAGAGTTGATCATGCACATACAGGAGCAATTCTAGCGTACAATATTTTAAAAGATATGGATATGGATATTTCTGATAGAACAGAAATTATGATGGCAATTGGTAATCATGATGAATTAACAGGTACTGCTGTTAGTGATATTTCTGCGGCTTTGATACTTGCAGATAAATCAGATGCACATAGAAGTAGAGTTTCTAAAAAAGATAGAAGTTTATTTGACAAGCATGATGAAGTTAATTATGCTGTTACAAAATCAGAATTAACAATAGATGAAGAAGAAAGAAAAGTAATATTAAATTTAAAGATTGATACAAAAATTTGCCCTGTTATAGATTATTTTGAAATATTTATGGAAAGAACAAAAATGAGCAAAAGAGCAGCAAAATATTTAGGGTTATGGTTCGAACTAATTATTAATGATACAAACTTATTATAGGAGGTAGTTTATTTTGGAAAAGAGTTTAAAAATAGTTAAAGTAATATCTATATTATTGATTGCAATATTGGTTTCATTAATAGCTTTTGGAGGTATTAATTTACCTAAAAAAGGTTTATGGAAAAATATATTAAAAGATTTTCAGTTCGGAATGGAATTAGAAGGATATAGAGAATTACATTTTGCTTTAGATGATTCAGAAGAAGAAAAAGAAGTTTTTGTAGATGCAGAAGGAAACTATAAAGGTACTGTAAAAGAAGAAAGTACAGATGAAGCAACTGAAACGGAAAATCAATCAGGAGAAACAGGTGATGTAACTGCTCCAGAACAAACTGAAAATACAGCAACTGAAAATACGACGGCTGAAAATGCAACAGCTGAAAATACAACAGACGGTACACAAGAAACTAATTCTGTAACTAGTGAAAATACTACTGAAAATTCTGAACAACAAAATATAGCAGAAGAAGCTAAAGTTGAAGAAGAATATAAAAAAGAAACTAGAACAATAAAAGCAAATGAAGAAGAAGATATAAATATAGATAACTTTGAAAAAAGTAAAAAATTAATACAAAAAAGATTAGAAAGTATTAGTCAATATGAATATAATATTAGACAAGATTCTGTAACAGGAGAAATAATTGTTGAATTACCAGATAATAACAATTTTACTATTAGTCAATCTCTAATATCAACAGCTGGAAATTTAGAAATTATAGATTATCAAACAGGATTAATATTATTAGATAAATCTTATATAAATAGTGCATCAGCAATTGCTTCAGCTGAAAATAATCAATATCAAGCATATTTGCAATTAGAATTTAATAAAGAAGGAAAAGAAATATTAAATAAAATTAGTAAAGAATATATAGAATCAACATCTGGAGATGGTACATCAGAAAAAAAATATGTTTCAGTTAATTTAGACGATCAAACTATTATTAGAACATATTTTGGAGATGAACTAGATCAAGGTATTTTACAAATTCCAATTGGAAATGCTTCAACAAATTATGATGAATATATTGAATCAGCTCAAACTGCAAGTAGAATTGCATATTTAGTAAATAATGAAACATTACCATTAAATTATAAATTAAGTTCAGATAATTTTATAAAATCTACATTAATAGAACAATATGGTTTATATGCATTAATTGTTTCTATAGTAGTACTTGCATTGATTTCTATTTATTTAATTATTAAATTTAAATTTAAAGGTTTTTATGCTGCAGTTTTAGATATAGGATATATAGCAATCTTAACTTTAGCTGGAAGATATATGAATGTGTTAATAACATTAAATTCATTAGTTGTATTTGTTCTATCTATATTAATAAATTATATTTTTACAATAAAAGTATTAAATTATTTAAGTAAAAATGAAAGTAAAAAATCAGCATTACTAAAATCAATGAAAGAATTATACATTTCTATTATACCAATATGTATTGTTGCAATTGTATTTACTTTTATGTCTAGTGTTGTAATAAATAGTATAGGAATGACTTTATTCTGGGGATTATTTGTACAAGCTATATGTAGTTTAGTTGTGCTTATATAAATATTTATAAATTTTAAAATTTATTATATTATGAAATATTATTTGTAATATATAAACATTAAATAAAATATTAAAGGAGAAAAAATAATGAAATTAAGTGGATTTAAAAAGATATTACTATTAGGAATAACTCTTTTAATTGTTGCAGGAATAGTAGTTGTGGCACTAAGAGGAATAAATGTATCTTTAATTTTACAAAAACATGATGCTATTAATTTATTAGTTGGAAAAGAAGTATCAATTACTGATATAGAAAATATTTGCAGAGAAGTTTTTGGAGATAAAAAAGTTATTATAAGAAAATTAGAATTATTTAATGATTCTGTTAATATTGTTGCAGAATCTATAACAGATGAAGAGAAGACTAATTTAATTAATAAAATAAATGAGAAATATCAAACAGAATTTACTGTTGAAAATACAGAGGTTCAAACTATTTCAAATATAAGGGTAAGAGACTTAATAAGACCTTATATTCGTCCATTTGTTATTTCATTACTTGTGATATTAACTTATATTTTAATTAGATTTAGAAAGAAGAATATATTAAAAATATTATTAAAAACTTTTTTTGTTGTAGTTTTAACTGAAGCGCTTCTTGCTAGTATTATTGCTATAACAAGAATACCTTTAGTACCTATAATGATTAATTTGATGGCTATTATAGCTGTTATTGAATTAGTAATAATTATTGGTAATCTAGAAAAAAGTTCAAATGTAAATCAATAATTGATATTTTCTATTTATACTATTTTTGAAAATATTGAAAAATTTTTAGGAATTTTATATTAATTTGAAAATATTTTATTAATTAATAATAAAATAAATTTGAAAATTATATATTAATTTAAAGATATTTTAGAAAAGTATTGATTTTTATAAAAAAATGTAGTAGAATTATGATGTTTGTTTTAATACCATTTACTTAGTTTTTAGACACATCCGGCTTTATACTCAGTTTATGGCAAATATAAAAAGGAGGATAATTATTATGACAAAGGAAAGAAAACAAGAAATTATTAATACTTATAAAAGAGAAGAAAACGATACTGGTTCTCCAGAAGTTCAAATTGCTCTTTTAACAGAAAGAATTACAGAATTAACAGAACATCTAAAAGTACATCAAAAAGATAATCACTCAAGAAGAGGATTATTGAAAATGATAGGTAAAAGAAGAAATTTACTAAATTACTTAGCTCAAAGAGATGTTAATAGATATAGAGATATAGTTAAAAAATTATCTTTAAGAAAATAATAGAAAGTGCCAAATATTTTATATTTGGCATTTTTTATTTAAGTTAACATTGTATTGCATTTTTTTTACAATTATAGTAAAATATTCATAGTTATTTATTTGGAAGAGTAGCTTGCATAATGTATTATTTTAAAATATTTTAGAAATAATATATTATAGAGGTTACATTTCAAATAAATAAAAATTTTTTTAGGAGGAAATGTAGAATGTTTAAAAGTTATAGTATGAATTTAGCAGGAAGAACTTTAACATTAGAAACTGGAAAGATGGCTGGGTTAGCAAATGGTAGCGTATTAGTAAAATATGGAGAAACTACAGTGCTTGTTAATGTTACAGCATCAAAAGAACCAAAAGAAGGAATAGATTTTTTCCCATTATCAGTAGATTATGAAGAAAGATTATATGCAGTAGGAAAAATACCAGGAGGATTCACAAAAAGAGAAGGAAAACCGACAGATAAAGCAATTCTTACAGCAAGAGCAATTGATAGACCAATTAGACCTTTATTTCCAAAAGATTTTAGAAATGATGTTGTTGTAAGTTGTTTAGTATTATCAGTTGAACAAGATTGTTCACCAGAAGTTTGTGCTATGATTGGTACATCAGCTGCTTTATCAATATCTGATATA
>CANQEK010000025.1 GCA_947594985.1 uncultured Clostridia bacterium | reverse complement strand
TGCAAGTCCACTAATTGTTTGATTAACTACGGCTTGGAAAATAGAAGCGGCAATATCTTCTTTTCTAGCGCCCTCATTTAAAAGTGGTTGTATATCTGTTTTTGCAAAAACGCCACAACGAGAGGCAATAGGATAAATGGTTTCATAAGTTTTTGCAAGTTCGTTTAAACCATTTGTATCAGTATTTAATAAAGATGCCATTTGGTCTAAGAAAGCACCAGTACCTCCAGCACAAGTACCATTCATTCTTTGTTCTATAGACTTATCAAAATAAATTATTTTTGCATCTTCTCCTCCAAGTTCAATTACAACATCAGTTTGAGGAATTAATTTTTCAACAGCAGATTTACAAGCTATAACCTCTTGAATAAAGTTAATTTCTAATATTTTAGCAATATCTAATGCACCTGAACCTGTTAAAGACATTGTAAAAGTACTATTAGGATAGTCTTTTACAAGTTTTGTTAAGACATTATATAAAGTAGTTTTTGTATCTGAAAAATGTCTTTCGTACTTTGAATAGACTACTTCTAAATCTTTATTTAAAATTACAATTTTTACAGTTGTAGAACCTATATCTAAACCGATATGTAATAATTCATTCATAAAATATGATGATGTTAGAAAAAATCTAACAATCTCCTTTCTATATGTTATATAAATATTAAGATATTAAGATAAAATTTGAAATTTCTACAATTAAATATATTGTTTTTTTGAATGTATATGAATAATTTATTTTGTAGATTATATTTTACATTAATTATAATTAAAAATAATTTTCTAATATCTTGTATCTTATAACTTTTGTCGTATTTTGTCAATGTTTATATTTTCCTAAAATTCTTATAATTTTATGAAAATATCAAGTTTTAATAAAGAAACTCTAATATGAATATTAAATACATAAAGTATATAAATTCATATTAGAGTTTTTTACATCATAAGAACATATCTAAGAATAAACCAATATTGACAAGCGCTACCAAGCATTATAAATATATGAAAGATTTCATGAAAACCAAAATTTTTAAAATTAGTTTTCGGCCATTTTAAAGCATAAATTACACCACCAATAGTATAAAAAATTCCTCCAATTAGCAACCATAACAAACTATATAAAAGATTTGCATCTTTAAAAACTTTTATAAGTGGGAATATTGCAAAAATAACTAGCCATCCCATTATTATATATATAGTAGTTGTAAATATTCTAGGTGCTTTAATCCAAACAGATGAAAGAATTATTCCTAAAACGGCAAACCCCCAAACAATTCCAAAGATACTCCAGCCCCAAGGACCTCTTAAGGGACCAAGACATATAGGAGTATAACTTGATGCAATTAAAACATATATCATTATATGATCTAATTTTCTAAATACATTTAATCCTTTTTCACTTATATTTAGCCAGTGGTATAAAGTACTAAATAAATACAATAAAAATAAACCTATTCCAAATAAAGTAAATGAAACAATATCGTATGCATCACCCCAAATTGCTGCAAATACAATTAGAACAATTAATCCAATAAGTGATAATGCAGCTCCAATGCAATGAGTTAAACCACTCATAAAATCTCTTACTTTTGCCATAAACAATCCTCATATAATAAATTTAGATTTTTTTTAAAATTAAAATAAGAAAATCTATAAACTTTATTTTTATATAATAATATACTATTAAAAGCTAATAGTCAATACAGACAATAAATAAAAACACAAAAACTAGTATTAAAAACTAGATAAAAGTATGAATAAATATTTTCTTTAAGAATAGTATTTACAAAGGAGGAAAAGCTATGCAAAAATGGATAATTTTAATAATAGTATTTGTAGTTGTTATATTGGGGATTGTTATAGTTTTAAATGTTGATGTTGAAACTGAATATACACCAGAAACTGAGATTGGAGATATTGATTTAAGAAAAACAATAGTAACACTTTATTTTAAAGATAAAGATTCAGGGGAATTAAAAAAAGAATCAAGGCTAATTGATTCAAAAGAGCTTTTAAAAGATCCATATGAATATTTATTAAATTTACTATTAAAGGATCCAGAGAATAAAAATTATGAAAAAATAATTCCTGAAGGAACAGAAATTATAGATACAAAATTAAATAATGGATGTCTTGAAATTAACTTTAATAAGGCTTTTCAAGAAGCAAATCTTGAAAAAACAGAGCTTGACAAAGTACTTTATTCTATATATGATACTTTGTCAGAACTTACAGAAGTAACAGGAATAAAAATACTTATTGAAGGAGCTGAAGTAGAAAATATTTCTACAGTAATAAGCAAGACAACTGTAGTTAATCAAGACGAAAATCAAACTATAACAAATACAACTAATGTAAATGAAAATTCTATTAATACAAGTAATTCTACTAATGATTTAAAAACAACAAACACAAATGATATAAATAGTTATAACACAACAATTTAAATATAAAAAAGTAAATACAATATTGACTCTAAAAATTGACTTTCTTATGTGATGGATATATAATTTATTTATTATATAAAGTAGATAAAGAATATTTTGGAGGCAAAGTTGGAACTCAAAGAAAATGAAAGAATAGATGATTTACAATACAAAGAATTAAAAATAATTCAAAATAAAAAGGGCTTTTGTTACGGTATTGATAGTGTTCTTTTATCAGATTATGCTAAAAAAATAAAAAAAGGAGCTATAGTTCTGGATATTGGAACAGGAACAGGAATAATATCATTATTACTTTGTAAAAAAACAAATTTAAAAAAAATATATGGTATAGAAATTCAAGAAGAAGTTGCAGAAATGGCAAATAGAAGCATAATTTTAAATAATTTGCAAGATAAATTTGAAATAATAAATGTTAATATAAAAGATATTTTTAATTTTTTAAAAGCAGGAGAATATGATGCGATAGTTACAAATCCACCATATAAGAAAATTAATACAGGAATAAAAAATATTGACAAATGCAATCTTATTTCTAGACATGAAGTAGAATGTACCTTAGAAGATATTATAAAAAATTCTAGTAAACTTCTAAAATCATTAGGGGAATTTTATATGGTACATAGGCCAGAAAGATTAGTAGATATAATGAATTTACTTAGGAAATATAAATTAGAGCCTAAAAGTATTAGATTTGTATATTCTAGAATTAATCAAAAACCAACATTAATTTTAATAAAGGCTGTTAAAAATGCAAAAGAATTTTTAAAAGTAGAAAAACCCCTTATAATATATGATGAAAATAGTAAATATACAGATGAAATATTACGAATTTATAATAAAGAAAAAGACTTGTAGCAAAGAGGAATGTAAAATGAATGGTAAATTATATTTAGTAGCAACACCAATAGGAAATTTAGAAGATATAACTTTAAGAGCTCTTAGAATACTTAAAGAAGTGGATTTTATTGCAGCAGAGGATACCAGACATACATTAGGATTACTTAATCATTTTGAAATATCAAAACCACTAATTAGCTATTATAAGCAAAATGAAAAAGGTAAAAGTGAATTACTAATACAGAAATTACTAGAAGGGAAAAATATAGCTCTTGTTTCAGATGCAGGTACACCAGGAATTTCAGATCCAGGAGAAGAGATAGTTAAAAAGGCTATAGAAAATAATATAGATATAATACCTATTCCTGGATGTACTGCATTTGTCAATGCCTTAATAATTTCTGGGTTATCTACAAAAGAGTTTATTTTTCTAGGCTTTCTATCAGTAAATAAAAAAGAGAAAATTGAAAAATTAGAAGAAATAAAACATGAAACAAAAACTATTATTTTATATGAGGCACCACATAAATTAAAAGGAACTCTAGAAAGTATGTTAGAAATATTAGGTGATAGAAAAATTGTTTTAGCAAAAGAATTGACTAAAATACATGAAAAATTTATAAGAGGGAATATAACTAATATTTTAAGTACAATAGAAGATATAAAAGGAGAATTTGTAATTTTAATTGAAGGAAATACAAAATCTAAAAAAGATATAGAAATATCTTATTTAAATGATAAAACTTTAGAAGAACACTATGAGTTTTATAAAAAACAAGGATTAGATAAAAAAGAAATAATAAAGAAAATTGCTAAAGATAGAAATATTAATAAAAATGAAGTTTATCAATATTTTTTAAATAAATAAATTTAAATATCTGTATAAAAATGTAAAAAAGCTTTTAAAATATGCTATATGCTACAATAAAGTCAAAGACTAAAAAGATTAAAATATTTATAATATTAAAAGAATGAAACTCTCCTTATTAGATAAAAATATAGTAAGGAGAGTTTCGCTATTTATATATTATTTTTATAATATATATTGTTTTTTTTTATTTAAAATGATATAGTTACTTTGTAATACTATCAAAAAATATGTATTATGGAGGGGTAAATGAATAGAAGTAGAGGAAAAAGACATGATGATTTTAGAGCTAGAAAACTTAATATGAAAAAAGTAGTTGCTACAATAATTGCAATTATAGTAATAATAATGATAATTATATCTCTAAAAAACTTACTAACACAAGAAAAAGTAAATAAGAATGTTTCTTCTCTTACAACTTATATACCAGTAATTGAAAATAATAAATGGGGAGTAATAGACAATAATGGAAATATAATAATTGGTATAGACTATGATGAAATGATAATAATACCAGATAATACTAAGGATTTATTTATATGTAATTATGATGTAAATTATAGTGATGAAACATATAAAACAAAAATATTAAATAAAGATGGAATTGAAATTCTTAATCAATATCAAAATATCGAACCTTTAGAAAATAATGATGGTAATAATATTTGGTATGAAAAAGATTCTTTAAAATTTAAAAAAGATGGAAAATTTGGGTTAATAGATTTCGAAGGAGAAATATTATTAGATCCAATATATGATAATATATATACTTTAAAAGGAATAGAAAATAGTGTAATAATAGAGAAAGATGGAAAAAAAGGGTTAGTAAATCCTAGTACAGGACAAGTTATTATAGAACCTAAGTATATAGAAATATCTTCTCTTTTAAAAACCTATGAAAATGGTTATATAGTAAAAAATGAAAACAATAAATATGGATTAATTGCAGCAGATAAAACTATATTATTAGAAGAAAAATATGATGAAATAAAAAATGTAACAGGAAATAATAATTATTATGTAGTTGAAAATGGTGTTCAGGAAATAATAAACCAATTTGGAACAGTTGTTATTAATTCTGGATTTGAAAGCGTTAAAGAAATTCAACTTGATAAATATATAATAACAATTAATAATAAATATGGAGTAATAGATAATAAAGGAACTACTTTAATACCAGCAGAATATGAGGATTTAACTTTTGCAACAGCTAACACATTAATTGCAAAAAAAGATGGGAAATATGGTATCATTAATCAAGATGGCTCATTAGCGGTAGATTTTAAATATGAAAGAATGAGTTATTTAAAAGTTGCGGACTTCTTTCAAGCTGAAAAATCAGATAATACAACAGATATAATTAATGGAAATCTACAAACAGTTTTAGAATCTGTTATTATATCTGAACTTAACATTGAAAATGGTTATCTAAGAATAAGGCAAGATAAAAATTATAAATATTATAATTTTAGATTTGAAGAAAAAACAAATAGAGAAATATTATCTACAAATACATTATTTTTAATTAAAGAAAATGGAAAATATGGGTATGTAAATAAAAACGGAGAAAAAATTGTTGATTGTATTTATGATGATGCAAAAGAACAAAACAAATTTGGATATTGTAGTGTAAAAAAAGACGGAGTATGGGGATGCTTAAAATCAGATGGCACTGTTATTGTTAAACCAAGTGTTAATTTAGATGATGATTTATATATAGATTTTATATCACAATGGCATAGATACAATAATTTAACAATAGATGTATATACAAAATAACAAAAGTAAAAGGAAGGTAATAAATTTGGAACTAATGACAAAATATCAATATACGTATTTTATACATCCGTATATTATTGATGAAACAAAATATGATAAATATATACTTAAACTTTTAAAAGATAGAAAATGTTCTTATAAAGTATTTGAAAAAGAAAAAGATTTAGATATATATAATTTCTTTTTGCCAGATATTAGAAAATTATTGTTTCCAACATTTGAACTTAGAGGAGAAGAATTAAAAAATTTTTTAAAATGTAGTATAGATGAAAAAAAGAAAAAAATATTGAAAAATTCTGTTGCATATTTCACATATAATTTTGCAGAGGATATACAGGGAAAAGTAGGGACAGAAAATGGAATATTTTTTAAAATAGAACAAATAGAAATTATATGTTTTAAAACGGGTATATGTTTTTTTGTAATGAAAACTCATTTAGAAAACACGAATAAATTTTTTGATTTACTTGATTTTAACTATAGATTTAAAGGAATTAATTCTGAATTTGATTCTTTAAAAGATTTTGAGAATATTAAAATCCAAACAGATACATTTAAAGATATGAAAGATATATCTGAACTTATTAATCAAATTACAGGAATTAACACAAAACATAAAAATTATAATAAAGAAGATATAATAAATTCACAATTTTATACTTTTTCATATGTATGTGTAGAAACCAGTAATTGGAATGAAAAAAATGAATTTGCTAATATTGAAAATGATTTTCTAAAATTTGCTAATGTACTTCCAAGTAATTATAATTCCGATTTTAATAAGGCTAATATAGAACATAATTTACATATTATAGAAAAATATAAATATATTAAAACAACACTTACAAATACAAGTTCAAATATAATATGTTCAGGAATTGATACTTATAATTATACGAAATTACCATATGAATATGAAAATCAATATTTTTACTTATATATATTATCTTTATATAAAAAAATATTTTTAATGAGATTAAATATAGCATTTAAATCATATGATCAGATAGTCAAATCAAAAAATGATTTTATAAAATTTACAAAGGAAATATGGAATGGCGAAATTACACTAGATGATACAGGCTCTCTATATTATAGAACTTTAAGTAAATCGCTAAGTTTAGAATCTTTATATGTGGAAATTGAAAATAAATATGGAATTTTATATAAAGATTTGAATATTGAAAAAAATAATATATATTATTCTATAATAGTTATATTGTTAATTTTCTCATTAGCATTTAATACAATCAATATTATATTTTTAATGTATTTATTATCATAAATAAAACAAAAGGCTTCATTATTAACTATTAATTGAAGCCTTTATATTATAATAAGAAATACAAGCGATACAAGAAAGGAAAGAAATTTAAAATGAAAGTATCAAATGGAGTAGATATAATTGAGATAAGTAGAATAAAAAAAGATATTGAAGAATCTGGTAATAAGTTTTTAAAAAGGATTTATACAGATAAAGAAATACAATATTGTGAAGCAAGAGGAAAGCAAAAATATAATAGCTACGCAGGAAAGTTTGCTGGAAAAGAAGCAATTTATAAAGCATTAAGTGAATATATAAGTTTTGACTATTCTTGGACAGATTTTGAAATTTTAAATAATGAAAAGGGTAAACCATATATAAAATTAAAAGTTAATATTGAAAATTTAGAAAAAATAGAAATAAGTATTTCGCATTGTAAAGAATATGCTGTAGCTAATGCAATTGCAATTTTTAAAATATAATATTGAAAGGAATTATTATGGAATTTTTTGATTCACATGCACATTATAATGATGAAAGTTTTAAAGAAGATAGGGAAAATATAATTAATTATATATATAATGAAGGAATTTCAAGAACTGTTTGCGTAGGATATAATTTAGAAAAAAGTATTGAAGCAATAGAAATAGCAGAAAAAAATGATTTTATATATGCTACTTGCGGAATATCTCCTAATGATATAGAAGATTTTAATAATAACAAACTATTAGAAATAGAAAAAATTGCAAAAAATAAAAAAGTTGTTGCAATAGGAGAAATTGGACTTGATTATTATTGGAATAAAGAAAATAAAGATAAACAAAAAGAATTATTTATAAAGCAAATTGAAATTGCTAATAAATTAAATAAACCAATTGTTATTCATACAAGAGATGCAACGATAGATACAATAGATATTTTAAAAAATAATCCAGTTATAAAAAAAGGAATTTTTCATTGTTGTCCATTAAATCAAGAGCTTATAAAAGAAGGGGTAAAGCTAGGATTTTATATATCATTTAGTGGAAATATTACTTTTAAAAATGCAAATTCAGAAGCACCAGTTAAATTAGTTCCATTAGATAGACTTTTAATCGAAACTGATTGCCCTTATCTTACTCCAGAGCCATTTAGAGGAAAAAGAAACGATTCTAGCAAAGTAAAGCTTGTTGCAAGTAAAATTTCTGAAATACTACAAATACCATTAGGGAAAATTGCAGAAATAACGTATAAAAATGCAAATGAAATATTTAATATATAGAATTGAAAAAGATTTTTTTAGAAGAAATATTACAAAAATAATTTTTTAAATATTGGAAAAATAAGGCTTTTATGACAAAATGTAACAAAAAAACCAAAAAAAGTAATCAAAATTTAATATTTATTTAAAATAGTCATTAATAACATGCCCCCGTAAGGCTTTTTGACATTTTTTGTAATTGATGAAAAAAATTGCTATTGAAAAAAAAAAAGTAAATGTTATTATATAAATAACAAAATATGAAATATATTCAGGGAGGATTTATTTATGAAAAGGAAAATGTTAATCTCAATTGCATTAATTGTAATTATGCTGTTGAATTGCATGTTACCATTATTTGTGGTAAATGCAGCAGATGATCAAGAGATTAAACTAAATAGTGAATTATACGAATCTATCAAAAAAAGCCTTACAACTCAAGGAATAAAATTTGAATATGATGACGTTTTTCGCAAATTAGTTTTTAGTAATGAAGTATTAAATTCAATTACAGAACTAAACCTTAAAAATTCTGCAATAGCAGATCTTACTGGTTTGGATACATTTGCTTCATTACAACATCTAGATTTATCTGGTAATAACTTAAATAAGGAAAGTAATTTAGCAGTTTTAAATAATTTAAGCAAATTAAACTACTTAGACTTATCTACTAACCAATTAGATGATATAAGTAGTATTTCAGAATTAATTAACAATTTAGATAAAACAGGAACAATAGTATTAAGTAGTCAAAAAATTGTTAAAGTAGAAAAACTTCCAATCAATACAAATAAAGATTCTGATTACCAAGAAGTTGCTAAATTTGAATTACCTTCAATATTAAGATTTGCTGGTTATTTAAAACCATCATGGCAAAAAGTAGAAACTATAAAAATGGAAATGGAAGAATATGATAAACCATCTATTGAACCATCTATTAAAAAAATACCTATGAGTGTCACTGATGAAGATAAATACATAGAAATAACTATAGGAAGTATGGATAATTCATATTATGGACTATTAAAACTTACTATAAAAATAGAAGATACAGAAACAGAATCAAAAGAGCCTGATAATAAAAACAGAGCTTCTGAAAATATGTTAAATGGAAGTGAATTTGTTTTATACTATATTGTTTATCCTGATAGTTATGAAGTTATAGATATAAAAGATGATTATTTATATAAAGCAATAAAAGAACAATTATCAAAAGAACAAACTGTTAATAGTAAACTACCTAGCTATAAATACTTAGTAAATGAAGATGGTGAAATTGTTTTTGAAGAATTCTATTTTACAGAAAAGGAACTTCAACTTGATAGTGGCAACCAAGTAAAATATCGTGTATTGCATAGTGAACCAGATGAATCAAGAGAAAGTGTAGATTGCACATATGCATATAATGTTAAAGAAAATAAATTATATAATTATACAGCTAAAAATAATCTTAATACAGCTGTACAGTCTAAAGATTTAATTGATACTATTATTAATCCAATAGAGATTAGAAATGTTGGCACAGATGGAAAAGTTTCTATTAGCGAAGGATATTCTGTAGCAGTTTTAAACAAAGGTAAAGATGGTAAAGGACTAGGAAATCTATATACTTATGCATTTGACGAGCCAAAAATTTTTCTAATTAAAAAAACAACCTTAATTAATGATATAACTTCTTTAATATTAAACAATAAAAAAATAAGAGATTTATCAGGAATAGAATATTTTGTAGGATTAGATACTGAATTAAATTTATCACATAATTTTTTAAGTGATATTGATGCAATCTATAAACTAGATGAAAATAAAGATGCATACGAACAAGATATAATTAATAACTACTCATATTGGTTAAATACAAGATCATTTGGAAATTTATCAACATCAGTAAGTAAAATAAAAGATTATATGACAGAAATTGAAAATAATATTGAATCAATAAACGATGTAAATCAACATGTAATTGAATCTTTAGCAACAGCTAATGACTTACAAAAAGGAGAATCTGAAGCAGAACAAAAACAATATGCTGAACAAATAGATGCTATAAAAAATGATATTAATAATCAATTAAGTAAAGTATATGGATATAGAGATCAAGAAGGAAAAGAGGTTAATGGTTATATAGACAATATAAAGAATGCTTTAGAAAATACACAAGAAAAAACAGGTTTAAATAAAGAACTAAAAAATGTATATTCATATTTAGATTATTTATATAGTGAATATAATAAAGAATATAAATTAACTACAATTCTAGCACCAACATTAAATTATCAAACATATGAAGAATATGAAGAATATGAAGAAAAAACAAAGTCATTGGATACAGCAAAAGCTTTATTACAAGAACAAATAGCTTATATATCAAAATTGGAAACCAATGAAGCACTATCTAAATATGATATAGATTCTTTAAAAGAAAGTTTTCAAGATGCAATCACTAAGGAAAGTAAAAGTATTGCGGAAGACTTAACTAAATATATAGAAAATAATCCATTAGGTAGATCAAAAGTTATCGAGTGGTTAAATATTTTCAGATATATTGGAATAGAATCAGAAATGCTTAATTATTGTTTAATAGAGAGAAAGTCAAGTCAAAGAACAATATTAGATGGATATTGTTATGCAGAAGAATATTTAAAAAATAGAATAAAAGAATTTAATTTAGAAGAAATTCCAGTAACATATGAAGAAGAAGTTTTAAAGAATATTAAACTTATCGAAGGAGGTCATGGTAGTAATACTGCGTTAAAAAAATATATTGACGGAGCTTATGATTATAATAGTAGCAGTGAGGGTAGTTGCGAAAATAAAATTTATAATTGTAAAGGAAAATATTATGAATTACAGAAAATTATATTTAATGATAAATCAATTCCAAATGGAAATCATGACGAGGATAATGAAGGTACCATTGTACATTTAGTAAAAAAAGAGTTAAAAAATAGAGGGAAAGATCAGACTATACAAGGTGGAGACAGTGGACCTGTATTTAAAATTTTAGGTTCGTTAAGTTATAGCATTATAGATCCTACTTTAAATGAAAATATTAATTGTACAAAAGGACAGAGTGGACATACAAATCATTTAGGCCCAGATAATGAGAAAATTTTATATGATCAAGTAATGAGTTTATCAAACAAATTATTAATTAGTGACTTATCAAGATATATAAAATTGGCAAGATTAAAAAATCTAGATATTT
This sequence comes from uncultured Clostridia bacterium, assembly GCA_947594985.1. Classification (GTDB taxonomy): domain Bacteria; phylum Bacillota; class Clostridia; order TANB77; family CAG-508; genus Scatovivens. The sequence goes on along the minus strand of CANQEK010000025.1, from coordinate 4,917 downwards.
CTTATAATGCTGATTTAGATAATTTAGAAGGTATAACAACACTTGAAGAATTAATAAGATTAGATGCATCATATTGTTATGTAGCAGATATAACAAATATTGATTGGTCAGTTTTATCAAGATTAAGAGAATTATATTTAACACATAACTTTGTTTCAGATATAACACCTCTAGTAGGCTTAAATAGATTAAGAACATTAAATCTAAGTAATAATTTAATTGCTGGTGAATTAAATCTAACTATGCAACAATGTGAAAAATTGTTAAAAAGTGTAAAAGATTTAGATTTATCAGGAAACCAAATAACTGATATATCAACTTTACTATTATATATTGATTATATTTCAAAAGGAAAGGGTGCAGAATATTTAGCTAGAGAAGATACAATAAATATTAATTTAAAAAATCAAAATTTATTAATGGAAATTGAAAATCCAATTAATTTGCAAGAATATCCTACAACAGTTAATATTAAGGATATACCAAAAATATTTAGTCAATTATTATCAATTGACATGGAAAGAACAGCTTTTGGTGAAAGTAGTGAAAATGGAAGATTAGATGCTGAAGGACTATATGTAACATTAAATACAAGAACAGTAGGAGATAAAGTTGCAATAGTAAATGTAATTGCAAAATCAGGAAATGGACAAAAAGTTGATACATGTATAGGAGAAGGAACAAAGCTAAAAATCAAATATAAAGTAATAGATGGTGAAGAAGAGCAAAGACCAGATGATAATCCACAACCAGGAAAACCAGATACAATTATAATAACTCCATCAGTAGGTGTAACAGCTAAACAAGGAGGTACAGTAAGTTTCACAGTAAAAATAAATGGTGAATCAGCAAATGATAAAGTAGATTGGACAGTGGATAATAATTCAAGTGATGAAACTCAAATTACAACAAATGGTGTTTTAACAATAGGAGCTGAAGAAGATTCTGAAACAATTACTGTAAAAGCAACTTCTAAAGAAAAGAAAGATTTATCAGCAACAGTAACAATTACAATAGAAAAAGAAACTGAAGAACCACCAGCAAAACAAGATACAATATCAATAACACCATCAGAGGAAATAACAGTTGAACAAGGAAAAACACAACAATTTTCTGTAACAATAAATGAAGAAGATGCAAGTGATAAAGTAAATTGGTCAATAGAAGGAAAAAATAGTGAAAGTACAAATATTTCAGATGAAGGTGTATTAACAATAGGAGAAGATGAAGATGCTACTTCAATAACAATTAAGGCAACATCAAAAGAAAATGAAGAACTTTCAGCAACAGTAACAGTTTCAATTAAGAAAGTTGGTGATGTAGAGCCTAGCCCAGATTCAACAACGGTTAATACAAATGAATTAGGTTATGAAAAAACAAAAACATATTTAAAAGGAATATCACCAAAAACACCAATAGATGATTTTAAAACAATTTTCTTAAATGGTAAAGAACTTAATGTAGTAATTACAAAAGATGAAGAAGATGTTACATCTGGATACATGGAAACAGGAATGAATGTAAAATTATTAGACAGTGATGGAAAAGATGTAGTAGATAGCGAAGGAACAGCTGTAAATTATATAGTATCTGTAATGGGTGATGCTAATAAAGATGGTGTTGCAAATTCATCAGATTCAATTTTAATAAAAGCACATAGAACAGCTGTACAATTAGCAGAAAATGAAATTTTAGAAGCTATGGATATAAATAAAGATGGAAACGTAAATGTTGCAGATACAAAATTATTATTATTCCATAGAGCTGAAGTAACAGGATATAGTTTGAATTATACAAAGGAATAAGAGCATACTTGAACAAAATATAAAAATAGTGCAAAATCTTAAAATGGTAAAATTAGTGGATTTAGATAATTAACAATTATCTAAATCCAAAATATAAAAGAATATATATTTCAGCAATATAAAATATATATTTCAACAATATTAAATAAATAAAAAGATATTGAAATAGGATAAAAATAATGATATCTTATTAATAAATATTGATTAGCAAATGAGGAGAATAAAATTATGAAAAAAAATAAGTTAATATTATTACAACTATTTTGTATATTTGCATTACTTTGTACAAGTGTATATGCAGCAATAAATACTACAGTAGAACTGAAAGTATCTAAAGATGTAGTACAAAGAGGAGAAACGGTATCTGTAACATTATCATTGAAAGATGTAGCTGATGATAAAATTGAAAGCGTTGAAAGTTACATCAATTATGATAAAAATGTTATAGAACCAATTAATGTAGATAGTATTGAAAAAAATGATGATAATACAGTTACAATAGGAGAACAAAAATTACCTATTGAAGATTTAACTAATTCAACAGTAGAAAATGTAACTTCTACAACAGAAGCTATTGCATTTAATGGAAATCCAGAAGGTGATGAAAACGATACAAGAATATTAATAGATTTTAAAGAACCAATAGTAGCTGATTCAGATATTATAACAATAAAATTTAAAGTTAAATCTGATTCTACTCTTGGAGAAATAGAAAAAGCTATTACTTATTCAATGGTTGTTGTAACAAATTCAAATGGAGAACAAAAACAAATAACAAAAGATATTAAATTAACAGTAAATGCTGTATCAACTCCTGGTGATTCAGATGGAGATGATGATACAAATACTAATAGAAATACAAATACAAATACTAATACTAATAAAAATACAAATAGTAATACAAATACTAATAAAAACACAAATAGTAATACAAATACTAACACTAACAAAAACACTAATGTAAATAGCAATAAAGCAGATAATACTCTTGTTGGAGCAGCATTACCTGCAACAGGAGCTAGAATGATAATAGTTCCAGTAGTAGTGTTAATAATTGTTGCTTATATATTCTACAATAGATATATGAAATATAAAGATATATAACAAATTTCTTTAAGTAAAATAAAAAATCCCTGAGGAGATAGCGTAAAGCTATCTCTTCTTTTTGTATTAAAGATTAAACAAAGGTGAGTAAAATTATGTATCCGCAATATTATTATAAAATGTTACAAAATTTTTTCAAAAATTATTGGCAAAATGTAATATTCGTGATATAATTCAACTGCAAAAAAAAAATTAATTAGGGGGAGGATAATATGGAAAATAACGTTCAACAAGAAGAAGATAATAAAAGAAAAAAATGGTTATTACTTCTTTTACTTCTTTTGTTATTCCTTTTAGTTATGATAACAACCATAATTTTCGTAAGGGATAATGGAGAAGCAGTAGCTACATCAAAAGATGAAACTTACGGAAAAACAAATGATGAAAAAGTTGGAATTTATGAGCCAAAAGAAGGTGAAACAAGTCAAGCAGAAGAAAATGCAAATGTTGATTTTGAAGAGCAGAAAGATTTAGAAACAGAAAATAGAAAATATACTAGAACAATATATGTAAGTACAGCTGTTGCAACAAATCAAAATTCAGCAAACCCTACGGGGGGGGGGCATTAGCTCGCAAGCGGAAAACGCAGGAAACACCGAACAAAGTAATAGTGGAACAGAAAGTCCTAAAAAATCTAGTTCAAAAGTATCAGGACTTGACAAAGAATTTTTTGATGGTTCAGTAACAGTTGTAATTGAAGGAGAAGGATATAAAGCAACTCTAACAGATTCACAAGGTAACACAAGAGATTATACTAGTGGTACTGAAATAACAGAAGATGGTGAATATACATTAAGAGTTCAAGAATCTGATGGAACATATAAAGATTATAAATTTGTTATTGACACAACAAAACCATCTGTAACAGGAGTTGAAGATGGAAAAAGCTACAAGTCAGCAACACCTGTTGTAGAAGATGCAAATTTAGATTCAGTAGTTTTAACAAAAGATGGGGAACAAGTTGAATATAAGTTAGGTGATACAATAACAGATGAAGGTACATATGTACTAACAGTAACAGATAAAGCAGGAAATGTAACAACAGTTACATTTATAATAGATAATACAACTCCAAATTTTGCAGTAGATACAGTAAATGAAAATGGATACTCAAACACAAAAGACCCACAAATTCATGCAACAGATAAAAATTCATTTACAATAACAGTAAAAGTAAATGGAGAAGTAAGAAGAGAAGAAAAGGCAAAACAAAATGAAGATGGAACATACAGCACATGGTTTGGAATACAATATTTACCAGATGGAAAATATGAAGTAACAGTAACAGATGAAGCAGGAAATACAGAAACAATAGAATTTATACTAGATAGAGAAGCTCCAGTAATAAATGTAGAAGAATTAGTAAATGGATACGTAAAAACAGAAACACCACAAGTAAATGTAAATGATGCAAATGAATTTGTAACAGAATTAATAGGAGAAGACGGAAAAACAATCAAAACAAGAAACTCTAATTTAAATGAAAAAACAAACGCATATTATGACAGATTTGGTTTAGGTACAAATTGGATACCAGACGGAAAATATACAGTAAGAGCAACAGACAAGGCAGGAAATGTTACAGAAGTAACATTTACAATTGATAGAGTAGTACCTGAATTATTTGTAGATACAATAAATGAAAATGGATACTCAAACACAACAGACCCACAAATTCATGCAACAGATAAAAATTCATTTACAATAACAGTAAAAGTAAATGGAGAAGTAAGAAGAGAAGAAAAGGCAAAACAAAATGAAGATGGAACATACAGCACATGGTTTGGAATACAATATTTACCAGATGGAAAATATGAAGTAACAGTAACAGATGAAGCAGGAAATACAGAAACAATAGAATTTATATTAGATAGAGAAGCTCCAGTAATAAATGTAGAAGAATTAGTAAACGGATATGTGAAAACAGAAAAACCACAAGTAAATGTAAATGATGCAAATGAATTTGTAACAGAATTAATAGGAGAAGATGGAAAAACAATCAAAACAA
>CANQEK010000024.1 GCA_947594985.1 uncultured Clostridia bacterium | reverse complement strand
TTTCATAACTTTAACATTTTAGGAATATGCCAAAGTTTATTAACAGGGTCAACAGTTAAATCAATTAATAGTCTATGTGAACATTTATGGTACATATTTTCATACGTGAAAATTATTATTTGGATACCTATTTTATGGCTTGTATGTAAAGAAGATAACAATTCTAAATTAGCTCGTAGAATAATATTAGTATTTGGTATAATTTCTGCATTAATTACTGATATTCAAAGATTTTTTGTATTACCTTATATAGGAACAATAAAAGTTTTTAGTCTTGTTGATAGAGAAATTATATATGTGTTACTTGGATATGAGTTATATATCAATAGAAATAAAATTAAGAACAATAAAAAAGTATGTATTATATCTTTATTTGGATTTTTTATTATAAATTTTATAAGATATAAAATAGAAATGCAGTATATGGTAATAAATTCTTTAACAAATATTGTTGGAAGAGAGAATTTTATGGAGTGGAAATACACTTTTATAAATATTATCTCAAGTTTATGTTTGTTTATGTTTGTTTATTCTTTTGAAATAAAGAAAGAAAAAATAAGTAAATTGATTGTATGGATAAGCGATAAAACATTTGGAATATATCTAATCCATTATTTAATATTAGCAAAAATCGATTTATATAAATTTGAAAAAATTGAAAAAGTTTATTTTGAAGTATTATATTTATTTGTAGGACTTATTGTAACAGTAATACTTTCAATTGCTTTTATATTAGTAATAAGAAAGCTAAAAAAATTTTGTTATTATATATATAAAACAATAAGAAATAAATTTTTAGCAGCATCTGAAAAAATTTAAAAAATTGAGAAAAATATTATAAAAGATATATATTTTTTTTAATAGATATGATAAAATAACAACAATTAGATGGTTATTATTTTACGGAAGGTCAAAGAGAAAATTTAATAAGATTAAAAATATTAAGGCTTTCTAATCTGTTTTAATTTATATAATAAAATAGGGGGTAAATTATGGAATTAAAAAAATGTGCTCGTTGTGGTAAGTTTTTTGCATCTGATGTAGAAGTATGTAATGTATGTGAAAAAAAAGATTTAGCAGATTTAGGTAAATTAAAAGACTTTTTTGCTGAAAGTTATATCTCAGGTTTATCAAAAGCAACTATTTGTTCTTCAACAGGTATTAGTACAAGAAATTTAAATAGATATCTAGAATATGAAGAATTTAATGATATTTATTTAGATGATTCTTCTATAATTGAAAAAACATTAATAAAGAAAAAATAACAAAAGGTATGTTTAAATATGAGTTTTAAAATAAAATTTATTATATTACTAGTAGCCATGATTTTAATTATAGGTTCAATATTTGGAATATTTACAGTTTATAGGTTTTTTATAATTGAAAAAATTAAAATTTCTTTAAACAGTAATATAAAAAAAGAAAATTATTATTTAAAAACCTATACAACATATGATAATCAAACTTCTATAACAGAAACATATTATAAAGATGGAATCGGAAAACTAATTGCAGAAAATGGTGTTTATACTTGGACAGATGGTAAAAGTGTTTATGTTATTGATGATAGTAATGCAACAGTTTATGTAGGTAACTTTAATGATACAGTTGGTTTAGTTTCAAATGAAACTTTTGCAAAAATTTATCCAACTTATACGTATTCTATAATTAAAAAATTAATTTTTGCTGGTAATATAAAAAATAAAATAAAAAATGTTATGCTTAATGATGAGAAATGTATTATGATAGAAGTTAATGAAGAATCATTTAAAAAGACTGTATGGATTTCTAAAAATACATACAGTCTAAGAAAAGCAAAGTTAGAGTTTCCAAATGGTGAAGTTTTGGATTATGAGTATGAATTAAGATTTAATTATGTTAAAACAAGAGATGTTTCATTACCAGATATAACTAAATATAAATTTTTAGATAGTATTAATACTATTAATAAAGATAATAATAATGAAACATCAACTAATAGTGTAGATAATAGTCAAGTTGTTTCTCCAGCTAATTTTCAAACTAATAATTAAAATGAAAATTTATGAAAATGAATTTATTATTTTTTGAATTTCTTCTGGAGTTTCTTCTAAAATATCTATGCGTACTGAGCAATTATTTAAAATATTAAAGTCGATATTTAAATTTTTACTGTTAAATACGGTAGTTGTTGAAGAAATATTATTTTGAATAATTCTATATTGTGCATTCATTCTATCTTTTAAATAAAATTTTAAAGAACTATTACAATTGATTTTACAATTATTTTTACATTTATTTGTTTTTCCAATATAACAATAATTATTTGTCATTACAGGAATTTTTCCATAAATAATAACTTCTGAATTTAAACAAGAATTAGTTAACACATCATTCATTTCAGATATATTTAACTCAGGAGAAATTGTGTATGTTGTAAAATTTAATTTTTTCAATTCGTCTATTGTATAGTTATTAAATACATTTAAATTAAAATTACCAATTATTTCTAAATTAAAATTTTTAATTTTTTCAATTTGTGATATATGTGAAATTACAAAACCACGTATATCACGTTTTTTTATTATTTCTTCGAAATCTATACACTTAAGATTATTATCTTTAAGTATATGTGGTAAATAAATATATGTAGAAAATTTTTTACAAAGTGAATTTAATAAACTATTGTATTTATAATCTAAATGATATTTTAAAGGAATATATAATTTATTTATTCCTGTTAAATCTAAATATTTTAAATTTATATCTAAGGTATTTAGTAATAAAGAAACACTTTTTTTTGAATAATTTTTGTTATTTTTATTATCGTAATTTAATTTTATAAAGTTAGTATTATGATAATAATTTTTTAAAATATAATTTTCAAAATCTTTTAAAGCTGTTCTTCTTAAATCATTTAATGTACTCATTTGTAAAAATAAATTATCATCTAAAATAACATTAAGTGATTCAAATTCAAATTCTGTATTACCGGTTTTAGATAATTGTTTAATTATCATATCTTTATTTATAGGTTTGTTTTGTGCAATATTAGGATAAATAGAATATGTTTTTTCAAAAACAAATCCTTTATAGAATTTAGAATTAGCCCATAATTTTATAGTAATAGGTGAATTTGTTTTTATTATTATTTGTCCATTTAATTTTATTTTTTTTATATTTTTGTCACTATCAAAAGAAGGTGACATAGATTGATTTAACAATGAGGATTCCATTCTATAGATTTTAGATCCTATGGATATTTTTCCTTTCATTCTTCCAATTTTTGCAAAAGCTCCTTTTTGTAATGTTTTATAATTTTTGTTATTCATCATTAATTCTGATATTGTGTACAGTTCATCATTAATTAAAATTTTATCACTAATAGATAAAGTATTTTCGAGTTTCAAATTAATATAGCCTTTATTTTCATTTATTGAAGATACAGTTCCAACAAATATGCCTAAGTTATTTGGCTTTTCTTTAAATATTAAGTTATTATTTCCATTATTAGAGAAGTGTCCAGTTGAAAAACCACCACGATTAAATACTTGAGTAATTTCTTCTCTATCAGACAAAAGAGTATCTTCATTTATGTAATCTAAATTTTTATTTATTAAATATTTTAAATCTTTATTATTAAGATTAATATTATTTAAAACTAAATCTATATATTTTCTATAAATTTTTGTAACAACTCCAACATAAGTAGGAGTTTTCATACGACCTTCAATTTTTAGAGAATTAATTCCAAGTTTTATAAGTTCAGGTAGATATTCAATTGCAAAATTATCACGAGGACTAAGTAAATATCCTTTATCAATAGTTGAAATGTTACCTTTTAAATCTTTTTTACAAAGTTCATAAGGAAGACGGCAAGGCTGAGCACAAAGACCTCTATTGCCTGAACGACCACCTATCATACTAGATAGTAAACACTGACCTGAATACGAAATACATAATGCACCATGTATAAAAACTTCAAGTTCAATATTAGAGTTTTTTCTAATATATTCAATTTCTTGAATAGAAAGTTCACGAGCTAAAACTATACGTGAAAATCCCATTTTTTCTAATTGTTTTACACCATCTAAATTATGAACAGTCATCTGTGTACTAGCGTGAAGAGGTATATTAGGATAATTTTTTAATAAATATGAAGCAAGTCCTAAGTCTTGAACAATTATAGCGTCAACTCCTAAATTGTATGCAGTTATTGCAAGATTAACAGCCTCTTCAAACTCACTATTTTTAATCAAAGTATTAAGTGCTAGATGAACTGACACATTTCTTAATTTAGCATATTTTATTGCATCAAGTAAGTGTTCAGTTTCAAAATTCTTTGCTTTAGCTCTTGCACTAAAAGAAGAAGCACCTAAATAAACAGCATCAGCACCATTTTGAACAGCAGCTTTTAAACATTGAAAATCTCCAACAGGGGAAAGTAACTCTATATTATTCATAAATTATTCCTTGTAACAATATATTTAGGTTTTTAAAAGTATACCCATAAACTTTTATTGATTATGTTGATTAATAACATAATTATTTTTATTTAAAATTTGTTTTATTATTATAAATATAATAAATGTTATAATATAAGTCCTAAATATTATAACACATTTTAATATGCTTTTCACTATTTTGAGTGATATTAAATTTATTAAACATATTTACAAAAAACTTATTTATAGTTAAAATATAAAATATAAATTTATATAAAAATGGAGGTGATCCAAGTTGAGAACTGGAAGAAGGTCACTTGATAGTAAAAATAAAAAAATAAATATTGGAAAAGTAATATTAGTATTTGTTATTATAGTAATTATAATAGTTGGTATATTCTTTTTAATAAAAGAATTAACGAAGGATAAAACTGAAAATAATTCTATTGAAGTAGCTAAAAACACAGAGAATGTTATAGAAGAAAATAACTCAAAAACGATTGAGCAAATAATTGATGAATTTGGAGGAGAAGTTATAGAACAAATAAAGCCTGACACATACTATATATCAAAAGATGGTATAGAATATACAGCGTATTTAGACGGAGAAATTACTCAAGAAAGAATTATACCATGGGATGGCACATCAGCAAAACCAGCTGTCGACGAAGTTGGTAATATGAATGTATATAAACCAGAAGAATTAAAATGGATTGCTGATCAGATTATTTCTGGAGAGATGAATTTTAATGGTGTAACAATAACTTTGAGAAAAAATATTGATTTAGGTGCAAGAAAAAATGAAGATGGAACTTGGAGTGGTAATATATGGACTTCCATGGTAGGATTTTTAGATGAGCTTCCAAATAAAAATACTAATACTAATACAACTAACGAAACAGCTACAAATGAAGAAACTGTTGTTGATGAAACAGCAGAAGTTACAAATGAGAATTTAAAAAGATTTGCTGGAGTATTTAATGGAAATGGATTTTCAATTAGAGGTTTGAATGTTGATACAGACAAAAGATATCAAGGATTATTTGGATATCAATCTGGAACAATTACAAATTTAACTATAAAATATAGTCACATTAAAGGAGGAGAAGCAACAGGAGCAATTGTTGGATTAAATGAAGGAATTATTGAAAATTGTAAAATAGATAATGTTGAAATAACTGGGAATAATAAAGTTGGTGGAATAGCAGGTATTAGCATGACAAATTCAAAAATTAATAATTGTGAAATTGTCGGAAATAATTGTTATATAAATTCTAACAATTATACAGGAGGTATATGTGGTTATATAAATAATAATTCAGAAATTTCAAATTGTATAAATAGAGCAAATATAAATGGAAAAGATTATATAGGAGGAATATCTGGAATTGTATTTTATGGTACAACAATAAGAAATTGTTTTGATGAAAATTCAAATATTTCTGGGGAAAATTATGTAGCAGGTTTAGTCGGATATTCTCAAAGTCAAATAGAAAATAGTTGGAATAATTCGACGACTATAATAAAAGGAAAAAAATATATAGGAGGATTAGTTGGTCTTAATTATTCAATGGGAAATATAACTGATTCTTATAATTCAGCAAAAATTATTGCTACAGAAGATAATGTTGGTGGAATTGCAGGATGCAATAGTGCTAATATTAGTAATTGTTACAATAGTGGTATAATTGATGTAAATGAAGCATCTGGTGTAAAAGTTGGAGGCTTATGTGGTCAAAACTCATCAGAAAGTTTTATATATACTTCATATAATATTGGTAATATATATACTAAAAAAAATGCTAATGGATTGATAGGAGCTAACTTTGGCGATATAAGTAATAGTTATTATTTGGAAAATTGTATTGAAGTAACTCCAGAAGTAGATGATTTAAAAAAATCAGAAACAGATATGAAGTCTAATATAATATCTAATCTTGGAGAAGCATTTTCAGAAGACATAAATAATATTAATTCTGGATATCCGATTTTAAAATGGCAAATTTCTTTAGAAAATTAGTAAAAATGCTTGCATTCGAGTAAATTTAAGTGTATAATATTAATATCATAATAAATTAACTAGAAGAGTGGGAACAAATCCCACTCTTCTGCAAGTTTTGGAGGTGATAATTTGGCATCAGATAATATTGAAGTAAAAATTGAAAAATTACTTCAAGATATAATAGAAAGCTTAGGATATGATTTATATGATGTTAGATATGAAAAAGAAGGAAAAGATTATTATTTGAGAATATTTATAGATAAATCAGATGGTATAGATTTAAATGATTGTGAAAAAGTAAATAATGCAATAAATGATATTTTAGATGAAGCAGATTATATAAAAGGACAATATTTTCTAGAGGTTTCATCACCAGGTGTAGAAAGAGTATTAAGAAAAGAAAATCATTTTAAAAAACAAATTGGAAAAGAAATTAGTTTAAAACTTTTTAAACCAATCAATAAACATAAAGAAATAATAGGAATACTAGAAGAATATAATGATAATGAATTAACTATAAAATTAGAAAAAGATTTAATTAGAATTAATCTTAAAGATATTGCTGTTGCAAAAACAGTTTTTAAATGGAATCAATAATAACTTTTAGCAACTGTATATAATACAAATTATTTAAAATTACAGTTAATAAAATGAAGCAAGGAAAGGAAATGGTATAAAAATGAAAAGTATTGATGTAAAAGAATTAATAGAAGTTATGGATGAATTAGAAAAAGAAAGAGGAATAAGTAAAGATTATTTAGTTAGTGCATTAGAAGAAGCTTTGGTAAAAGCATATAAACAAAACTTTGATGTTGATGAAAATGTTGATAATGTTAAAGTTACAATAGACAAAAATACAGGAGAAATGCATGTATATTCTAGTAGAGAAGTAGTTGATGAACTTCCTGTTCCCGAATTGGAAATAACTTTAGAAGAAGCACAAAAAATAGATAAAAGATATAAAGTTGGTGATATAGTAAATATTGAAATAATACCTAAAGATTTTGGAAGAATTGCAGCACAAACTGCAAAACAAGTTGTTGTACAAAAAATAAGAGAAATTGAAAAAGAAATGGTATTTACAGAATTTAATGATAAAAAAGGTGAAATTGTATCTGGTTTAGTTCAAAAAGCAGACGGTAAAATAGTTGTAATGGATTTAGGTAAATTAGAAGGAGTAATGCCATTAAAGGAGCAAATACCTACTGAAACATATAAAGTTAATGATAAAATTAAAGGTTATGTATTAGAAGTAGAAAAAGGATTAAAAGGAACACCGCAAGTTGTTGTATCTAGAAGTCATCCAGATTTTGTAAGAAAATTGTTTGAATTCGAAATTCCAGAAATCTATGAAGGATTAATTGAAATAAAATCTATTTCTAGAGATCCAGGTTCTAGAAGTAAAGTTGCAGTGTATTCTAAAGATGAGAATATTGATCCTGTTGGATCTTGTGTAGGACAAAAAGGTGTTAGAATTCAAAATATAATAAATGAATTAAATGGGGAAAAAATAGACGTTATTGAATGGAGTGATGAACCATCAATTTATATTGCAGCTGCTTTACTTCCAGCACAAGTAATGGCTGTTGATATTAAAGAAGATGAAAAATTTGCTCAAGTAATTGTTCCAGATGATCAATTATCTCTTGCTATTGGAAAATCAGGACAAAATGCAAGACTTGCTGCAAAGTTAACAAATTGGAAAATTGATATTAAATCTGAATCACAAATTAGAGAAATTTTGCTTAGTCAAATGGAAAGTGAAAATAATGATACATTAGAACAAGATAATGTTACTGAAGAAGATAATTTAACAGAAAATAAAGAAAAAACAAAAAGAACTACAAAAAAAGAGAAAAAAGAGAAAGAAGTAGAAGAAAATATACAAGAGGAAAAAACGGACAAAAAATCAAAAACTAGTAAAGATAAAACAAAAAAAGATGAAGAAAAAGAAGAAAAAACTACAAAAAGGGGAAGAAAGAAAAAAACAGAAGAAAATTAAAAATTATAATTATTAATTTAGTAGGAAGTGATTTTATTGCAAATTAAAAAAAAACCATTAAGAAAATGTATGGCTTGTAATGAGCAAAAAGAAAAGAACGAACTTTTAAGAATTGTTAAGTCAAAAGAAGGTGTTATTGAAGTCGATTTAACGGGAAAAAAGAATGGTAGAGGGGCATATATTTGTAAAAATGAAGAATGCTTAAATAAAGTTATTAAATCAAAAAGATTAGAAAAAATTTTTGAAAAAGAAATTTCTCAAGAATTATATGAAAATATAAGAGGTGTGATTATTGATAAATAAAATTAATGGATTGCTTGGAATAAGTGCTAAAGCAGGAAAAATCGTATCTGGTACTGATAGTGTGTTAGGAGAGATATCTAAAAAAAATTTAAAACTAGTGATAGTTGCAGAAGATACATCAGATAAGACTATTAAAAATATAAAATATTATGCAAATAAACAAAATATAGAAATGATAATTTTTGGTACAATTGATAGCAATAGTAAGGCAATTGGAAAACAAAATAAAGCGGTTATCGGATTAAAAGATAAGAATTTAGCAGAAGCTATATTAAAAGTATTTCACGGGGGTGAAGTTAATGGAAAAGATTAAAATACATGAATTAGCTAAAAAATTGGGAATAGAGGCAAAAAAAGTTTTAGAGACGGCTCAAAAAGCTGGAATTGATGTAAAAAGTCATTTAAGCTCTGTCACAAAGGATGAAGTGGATAAAATAGAAAGTTTAATTAAAGGAGTTTCAAAATCAAAATCTATGGATAATAAAAAAGAAAAAAATGATGAACCAGTAATAATTAGAAGAGCAGTAATTATTAATGATGAAGAAGAGAATAAAGAAGAGGAAAGAAAAAGAAAAGAACAAACCAGAAAAAGAGATGTTGGGTTTATAGAAAATAAGAGAAATAAGGATTATAATATAGTATATAGAGACAAACCAACAAAGCCTCTTACAGTAAGTGAATTATTAGGTATTGGAAAGAAAAAAGAACCCGAAGAAAAGACACCAAAAAAAGTAATTACTGAAGAAAATAAAACTCCCGTAATTTCAAAACCAGAAGAAAAAACTTCTGAAGAAAATAAAGTTCAACCAGAAACTCCTATAAAGACAGATACTGTAAAAACTACTCCTAAGGTTGAAAATAAGAAAAACTTTAAAGAGAGCCAAACAACAAATAAACCTAATTATAAAGATAAAAATGAGAATAGCGGTTATAAGAAACCTTTTAATAATGATAATTATCAAAGAAATTATAATAAAAGAGATAATAAATTTGAGAACAAAAATTTTAATAATCAAAATAATCAAAGAAAATCTTTAGATGATCGAGGAATTGAAAAGAAAATAAAGAACATAATGGATGTTGATATTCCAATGGAAAAAGAAAACATTAGAGATTATGGAAATAAGGCAAAAGATAAAGCTAAGCAAAATAGACAAGAAGAACAAAAAGTTAAAAGAAATAACCGTAGAAATAATGGAAACGATTTTGATTCAGATAAGTTAAATAATTTAAAGAAACAAAATAAATTATCTAACATGTTTAAAGAAGGAGAAATGTTAGATTACTATGATTTAAGTACAGAAAGAGGTAGAAGAAATAAAAAGAAATCTTCTAAACAAGAAAATAGAAACAAACAAAAAATATTTAAACTAACCGAAATTACAATTCCTGAAAATATAACAGTTAAAGATTTAGCTACAGAAATGAAAATTACAAGTAGTGATGTTATAAAAAAATTATTAAATTTAGGAATAATGGCAACAATAAATAATGAAGTTGATTTTGATACAGCTTTTCTTATAGCTCAAGAATATGGAATAACAGCTGTAAAGAAAAATGTTGTAACTGATGAAGATGTTTTAATAGATGAAACAGAAGATAGAGAAGAAGATTTAAAACCAAGACCACCAGTTATTGTTGTAATGGGGCACGTAGATCATGGAAAAACTTCTTTATTGGATGCAATTAGAAGCACTAATGTTATAGAGGGCGAATCAGGGGGAATTACGCAACATATTGGTGCTTATCAGGTAAAAATAAATGATAGAGATATTACTTTTTTAGATACGCCTGGTCACGAAGCTTTTACTAGTATGAGGGCTAGAGGCGCTATGATTACTGATATAGCAATTTTAGTTGTTGCTGCAAATGATGGAGTAATGCCTCAAACAGTTGAAGCAATAAATCATGCTAAAGCTGCTGGAATACCTATAATTGTTGCTGTAAATAAAATGGATTTACCAGATGCTAATTTTGAAAAAGTACAACAAGAATTAATGAAATATGAATTAGTACCAGAAGAATGGGGTGGAGATACAATTTATGTACCAATATCTGCTAAGAAAAAAGAAGGTATTGACAATCTTTTAGAAATGGTATTATTACAAGCTGATGTGTTAGAACTAAAAGCTAATCCTACTAAACAAGCAAAAGGTACTGTAATTGAAGCAAGACTAGATAAATCAAGAGGACCAATTGCAACAATGCTTGTGCAAAGAGGAAAATTAGATGTTGGAGATACAATTATAGTAGGTTCTTCTATTGGTAGAATTAGAACAATGCAAAATGACAAAGGTAAAAAGGTTAAAAATGCTGGCCCATCTACTCCTGTAGAAATAACTGGATTGACTTCTGTTCCTGAATCTGGAGATGTATTTTATGAAGTTAAAGATGAAAGAACAGCAAAACATTTAATTGAAAAAAGAAAATATGAAAAACATCAAAAAGAAATTAGTCATAATACAATTGTTACTCTTGATGATTTATTTAATAAAATTGAAAGTGAACATTTAAAACAACTAAATTTAATTGTAAAAGCAGATGTTCAAGGTTCCGTTGAGGCGTTAAAACAATCTCTAGAAAAATTATCAAATAATGAAGTTAGAGTTACAGTAATTCATTCAAATGTTGGAGGAGTAACGGAATCAGATGTAACCCTTGCAAAAGTTTCTGGAGCAATAATAATTGCATTTAATGTAAGACCTGAAGTGATTGCTAAAACTATAGCTGATAAAGAAGGAGTTGATATAAAACAATATTCTGTAATTTATGATGCTATAAATGATGTTGAAGCTGCTATGAAAGGTATGTTAGATCCTGTTTACAAGGAAGTTGTAATAGGTACTGCAGAAATTAGACAAACATTTAAAGTTTCAAATGTTGGAACAATTGCTGGTTCATATGTACTAACAGGAAAAGTTGCAAGAAATGCTGGAATAAGAATTATAAGAGATAATATAGTTATTCATGATGGAAAACTTATTTCTTTAAAGAGATTTAAAGATGATGTAAAAGAAGTTGATAAAGGATATGAATGTGGTCTTCAAATAGATGGTTTTAACGATATTAAAGAAGGCGATCAGTTAGAAGTATATATTATGGAACAAGTTAAATAATAATCATAATTTTTTTAAAATCTTAAATTATTGTAAGAGTAAAATATTATGTTATAAATAATTATCCATTAAAACATTTGAATAATTTAAAGATTAGAAAGGAAAATTTATGGCAAATAATAACAGAATGAATAAAATAGATGAGGAATTAAAAAAAGAAATTAGCAGTATAATTTCTACTGAATTAAAAAATCCTCATCTAACAGGTTTAATAAGCGTAACTAAAGTAAAAACTACACCAGACCTTAGATTTGCAAAAGTTTATGTAAGTATGATAAATGAAAAAAGTAAAAAAGAAAATTTAGCTATATTAAAACAATCAAGTGGATATATAAGAACTTGTATTGCAAAAAAAATAAATTTAAGGAATACCCCAGAACTTATTTTTGAATTTGATGAATCTTTAGAATATGGTTCTAGAATTGATGAGATATTAAAAGACATAACAAAAAATATTAAAAAAAATTAGTGTCTTTATCGTAACCCGATATAATATGGATTACGAACTAAGCGAAGTGAAGGAGAAAAAAATATGACTTTAGATGAAATATTATTAGAAATAAAAAAAGCAGAAGATGTGGTAATAATAGCACATGAGGCACCAGATGGTGATGCAATAGGGAGTTCTTTAGCAATGTGTCTAGCATTAAGAAATATGAAAAAAAATGCATATGTATTAATAAAAGATTTTCCAGAAAATTTTAATTACCTACCAGGATTAGAATTTGTAAAAACAAAATCTGATATTAAAAACTATGATTTAGCAATTGTTTTAGATTGTCCACATATTAAAAGAGTAGATGAAGAATTTATAGAATATTTTGAGAATTCAAAAGTAAAAGTACAATTTGATCATCATAGTAAAAATGATATGTTTGCTGATTATAATATCGTAAATCATGTTTCTCCAGCAACTGCTCAAATATTAGTATCCAGTTTTGAATATTTGAATATAGAAATAACAAAAGATATTGCAACTTGCTTGTTAACTGGAATAATAACAGATACAGGTGGGTTTAAAAATAGTACCGTTACTATAGAATCATTTGAATTTGCAGCTTGGTGTATAGAAAAAGGAATTAATCTTCCAAGTATTTATAAGCAAGCAATGCTAACAATGACTAGAACAAAATTTGAAATTCAAAAATTAGCAATGAATAGATTAGAATTTTTTGCTGATGGGAAAATTGCTTTTACATATACAACAAAGGAAGATGAAAAAAGATTAGGAGTTAAAGCAGGTGAACACGATGGAATAGTTGAAATAGGTAGATCAATTGAAAATGTAGAAGTTTCAATTTTCCTTTATGAGAAAGATAATGGTTTTAAAGCATCACTTCGTTCTAATGAATATGTTAATGTTGCTGAAATATGTTTGACATTTGGCGGTGGCGGACATATTAAAGCTGCGGCTACAATAATGAATATGAGTTTTGAAGAAGCTAAAAAGGCAATTATATCTGAAGTAAAAAAACATTTAAAATAAAAGATAAAGCAAACAAATCTATAAATAATCATTTTACAAGATTGTTTGCTTTATCTTTATTTTTTTGCATGTATAACAATTCTATATTTATTATTATTTGCACAAGTATATACTGTTAAAATATTATCATTATAATCAACATTTACATTAAAGTTATAAATAGATAAAGATAATAAATCAGATATATATTTTTGGTATTCTTCATTTGATGAAAATTCTATTCTATTATCAAATTTATTCTGTGAAATTTTATAAATTGAAAAAATCTCATAGGTATAAGTTTCTGAAGGAGTATATATAGTAATATATTTATTTTCAGGATTAGTATACCAGGATTCTTTGATAGTTTCATTTAAAGTAGAAAACATACTACCATTTCTACGATTATGACCATAAATAATTGTGTTTTTATCTGAAAAGTCTAAGCTATTCCTATAATCAGCAAAGATCCATCCTGCAGAATTATATTCTTTATTAAAACTATGATTTAAATAATAGTCATTATCTTGGGCTTTAACTATAGGATAACTAACATCTGTATTATTAATTTTAATCCAACCTATAGTATCTTTATTTATTTCATATAAATAAGAAAAATCAATTGATGTATTTTCTACAACAGTATCTGAAGAAATAGCATTATCATTTTTAGAATTGTTTGAAGACTCGTTATTATTGTTTTGTTCAGGTATTGGTTTTGTAATATCAGGTATATTAATTTGTGAATTAATTTGACTAATAATTTTTTCATTCATTTTATTTTCAAGATTCCAATTATATAAAAAAAGTAAAGATACGATAATAATTATTAGAGATGCAATTCTAAAAATAATTAGACCTAAAGAGTGTTTATGTTTTAAAGAATTATCTGATTTATTTTCCATTAGTACCTCCTAAAGTTTAAAACGATAATTATTTTTTTTTTTAATTTATTTAATATTATTCTATAGTATATTAGTTTTAAAATCAATATTAGACTTTTATAAACAGCGAAAAATATTATTTTTAAGTATTAATTAAAAGATTTAATTCCATATTTTCGATATTTTTATTAGTGTTTTTTTATAAAATTATTAAATTCTACATTTTTCTATAGACAAATATATTTTTTTTGTATAAAATAATAAATATTAATTAAATATATCAAGAAAGGATAAACAATATGAGAAATAGTACAATAGATAAAGAATCTATTAATGAAAAAGAAGAAGCAATAAATCATAAGAGAACTAAAACAAGAATCGAAAAAAATTCTGGAAAATCCCAAAATATTATAACTACTGTTTTTACAGTTTTATTTTCTTTAGGAAGTGTAGGCATTATAATTGTCTTATTTTTGTTATATGGACCCTATACAGGTTTTAGAGAATGGCTTGTAACAACAGCAATGACAACAATGACACATCAATATTTTGCTACTTGGTTTTATGATGATGCAACAATTTCATATATTTTAGATAAAAATAAAGTAGTGGAAACAAATGAAACAACAGATTTGGCTGCTATTAATACTGAAAAAAAATCTGATAAGATAGAATATGAAAATGAATATGAAAGACAAATTTTGGAAAGAGATCCTGAAAATAATGATTATAAAATAATAGAAATAGAAGATAGTAAATTTGATGGATATCTAGTTGCAGTTTATGAACCATCTAGAGTGCAAACAGTCGCAACTAAAAATTTAGGTGTTTCAGGACAATATTTAACAACAATGGCTAAAAACAATGATGCATTAATAGCTATAAATGGAGGTGGATTTGACGATCCAAATTTCAATAGTACAGGTGGTTCGCCATTAGGTATTACTGTATCTAGAGGTGAATACATAACTACTAAAGCTTATAATGGTTCAGGTGGTTTAATCGGATTTACAAATGATGATAAACTAGTATTAGAAAAAATGACTTTATCAGAAGCTAAGAATCAGGGAATACGTGATGCTGTTACATTCGGTCCGTATTTAATTAAAAATGGTAAACCATCTCAAGTACTTGGTAATGGTGGATGGGGAAAAGCTCCTAGAACAGCTATTGCACAAAGAAAAGATGGAATAGTACTATTTTTAATATTAGATGGAAGAACTGCTACAAAACCTGGTGCAGATATGAATGATTTAATAGAAATATTAGAAAACTATGGAGCTTATAATGCAGCTAATTTAGATGGAGGTACATCTAGTGTTCTTGTTGTAGATGGAACAATTGTTAATGATCCTATTGATAGTACAGGAGCTCATAAAACAAGGCCTATTGCGACTGGTTTTATTTTAACAAAAGATGAAAGTGATGATAGTGATCATTCTGTTGTAGAAGATAAAATAAAATAACATTTATTAAATAACACTTATCGAAAGATAAGTGTTATTTTTATATTTTTAATTTCTAAAAGTATATAGAAGCTTTAATATGAGAATTTCATTAACTTATTTTACAATTCTCTTTTTAAAAAAATATATTGATTTATAAAAATTAATACAATATAATATTAAAGTAATGACAGATATATAGTAAATATATATAAATAAAATTTTATTCTTTTTCTTATTTTTAATAATTATTTGTAGAGGTATATCATGCCAGATTTCGAAATATTTAAAGGTAATAGTAAAAAAATATTAAAAATGTTTAAACATGATAATGTTTTTCTAATATTTATAATCTTACTTGCAATCGTATTGGGAATATTAATTGCAGGTAGTATTATTTTTTATTTTAATCAACAAAATAGTGATACAATACAATCAGGAGTTTTTATAAAAGGAATTAATGTTTCTGGTCTAAAAAAGCAAGAAGCTATTGATTTAGTAAGTGTTGAATTAAAAAAGCAAATGAACGATCATATGGAACTTGTTTATAAAAATGATAATTATTATTTGGAAGTTGAACAAATAGATGCAAAATTTAATGTGGAAGCTTCTGTTAACTATGCATTAAGTATAGCGAAAACAGGAAATTTTTTTCATGATTTAAAACAATATATATTTGTAATTTTGACAAATGTTAATATAGAACCAGTACTAATATATGATGAGGAAAAACTTGAATCATATTTAGAATTAGTTGAGGCTAATTTACCTGATAAGCTGAAAGAAGCAACGTATTATATAGATGATGAAGATTTAGTAGTAACAAATGGAATTAATGGCGTTGAAATAGATATGGATGATTTAAAAGGAATGATTATTGAATCAATTCAAAATATTACTTATACAAAAGCTTATATTCAAATTCCTACACGTACGATATATCCAAAGCCAATAGATGTTGATCAAATCTATCAAGAAGTATATAGAGAAAAAGAAAATGCATATTTTACCACTGAACCATATGCTGTTTATGCAGATGTTACAGGTGTTGATTTCGATGTTAATGAATTAAAGAAAGAAATAGAAGACAATCCAGACAAAGAAGAATATGTTATAAAATTATTGTATTCTAAAGCTGATATTACAGTAAAAGATTTAGGTAAAGAAGCTTTTCCAGATTTAGTAGGATCATATACTACTAAATATAATTCTGGCGATAAAGATAGAACAACAAATTTAAAATTAGCGGCAAGTAAAATAGATGGAACAGTTATAATGCCAAATGAAATTTTTTCTTATAATAAAGTAGTAGGAAAAAGAACAATTGAAGCTGGATATAAAGAAGCAGCAATTTATCAAGATGGAGGAGTTACAGATGGTCTTGGCGGAGGAATTTGTCAAATTTCAACAACCTTATATAATGCTGCTATTGAAGCTAATATGGAAATAGAACAAAGAAGAAATCATATGTTTGTGCCATCATATGCGGAACCAGGAAAAGATGCTACAGTTGTATGGGGATCAACTGATTTTCAATTTAAAAATAGAAGAAATTATCCAATTAAAATTGAGGCGTCAGTAACTGGAGGAATAGCTAGAGTTAAAATTTTTGGTTTAAAAGATGAAAATGAATATAAATTGTTTATAGATACAAAAGTAATAAAGTCAAATAAAGATACTTTAGTAGTTGAATCCTATAGAG
>CANQEK010000023.1 GCA_947594985.1 uncultured Clostridia bacterium | reverse complement strand
CAGATTTATTACATACTAATATAATTGGTTTTTGAGATTTTTTTAGAATCATTGCTATTTCTCGATCGCTAGCAGTAACCCCCTGTTTTATATCAGTCATAAATAAAATAACATCTGCTACATTTATAGCTATATTAGCTTGTTCTCTCATTTGAGAACTAATTTCATCTTCTACTTCTTCCTCTATTCCTCCTGTATCAATCATTGTAAAATATCTATCTCTCCAATTTGCATCTGCATATACTCTATCTCTTGTAACTCCTGGTGTATCTTCAACAATTGATATTCTTTCTCCTATTATATAATTAAAAAATCTAGATTTTCCTACATTTGGTCTCCCAATAATAGCAACTATCGGCTTAGACATATTTTTTTATTTCCTTCCTAAAACAAATTTAATGTTTTTTCCATACATATATAGAAAATACTATTAATGAAACAAATGATATAATAGTGGATATTTTCATTGTTAGTGTACCAGTATAATTAACTTCTAATTCTGCCGTATCATTTGGATACATAAAAATTCCAATAAAACCTTTTTCCGTTTCAAATGTATCTACTATCATTCCATCTAATCTTACCTCATAACCTGGATAATATAAATATGGCAATTCTAAAACAGCATATTCATCATTTAAATTTTGAATTTTAGCTCTAAAATAACTACCATTTTTTGTTTCATTTTGAACTAAAGCATTTCCTTCTATAATATAAATTCTTTTTTCTCTTGTAGCTATATAAAATTTATCTTTATAGGCATTTACAGGTAAATACTCTCCTTTTCCCATTCCTGGAATAACTTCATATTCTCTTCCAGAAAGATTACCTAATTCAATATTTTCAATATTATCAATAGTTTCAACATTTTTAATTAAAATGTTGGCAAAAGCTATTATATATAATATAGATATAATTGATATTACAGCAATATCTTTATAATTAAACTTTTTTATTACTTCGCTCATATTTATAGAACAAACTATACTAAAGAAAAATGACGTCATCATAAGCATTCTCCACGGAAATTGTATATAACTAAATTCTTGAGGTAAAATTTTCCAAGGAAAATATTTAGTAGCCATCCACAAAGATATTAATCCACTAAATAAACAAAACACATATTGTTCCTTTAATTCCGTTTTTATAGTCTTAAAAGCCATTAAAGAAAATGCTAACATAATTATAATATGTGGTCCTAATTCAAATACATATGAACCATCATTTTTAGTTACAAATAATTGATTAATATTTAACCCATGATTTGCTGTATTCTCAGGGTTAGACATCATATTTTCTTCATATACTTGATAATTAGAATAAAATTTAGTTTCTAAAAATGGTCCTATATAAAAACAACTTAAAGCTAGTATAAATATAAAATTTATAATTAATCCTTTTTTTACATTAGTTTCTTTTATCTTTTTAAAATTTAATCCAACATATAGAATTGAAAAAAATGCTACAATTACTGTTGATAAATTATGCGTTAAAATTAACCCGAGTAGCACCAATTGTTAAAAAATAATGATTTTCAGTTGTATAAAAAAGATTATATAATCCTAAAAACACTAATGGAATAAATATAAATGATACATATTCACCTAGAGCATTCCTTGTATATAAATCTGTTAGATGATATGGAAATGTCATATATAATATACTTGCTAAAATAGAAATGTTTCTGTTTTGGCTAATACTATAAACAAACTTATACATAAAATATCCAGATAAAATCATACATAATAAAACAAAAATTTTATATGCAACTATAAAATTTTTAAATATTAATGATATTACAACAATTGCAAATGCTGATAATGGTCCATAAAATAAATTCCATGAATATCCAAAACCATTTGAGAATGAAGAAATAATATTAGGAAATAATATATTTTCTTTAAAAGAATTTAATGTTCCATATGCTCTTGCTATATGTTGTATCCCATCATCATAATAAACATCCAAATTTTGATTTAAAAGTGGTACACCTATAAGCAAGCCAACTAATATTAAAATTATTATAACTATTAGCTCTTTATTTTTTAAAATTTTATCTTTCACTTTAATCTCCCTCTTTAGAATATCAACTAATATTCTAATTGTCCATTTAGAAATTCATCATTTGCTATCCAATCTTTTACTTCAAATGTTTTATATTCAACTTCATTCACTCTAACTATTACTTTTTTTATTCCTGCATTAATAATTAATTTTCTACACATTAAACATGGTGCAGCTCCATTTTCATAATTATGATTTTCTGTTCTATATCCAACTAAATATAATGTTGAATCAAGCATTTCTTCCCTTGAAGCAGCTATAATTGCATTTTGCTCACTATGTACAGATCTACAAGCATCATATCCACCATGTCTTTCATTTGGCAAAAGTTTTTTCTTAGTACAATACCCTAAATCACAGCAATTTTCTCTGCCTCTTGGAGCCCCTGAATATCCTGTTGAAATTATTTGATCATATTTTACAATTACTGAACCATATTTTTTTCTTAAACAAGTAGAACGTGAAGCAACTGTTTCTGCAATATTTAAATAATAATTTTCTTTATCAATTCTTTCTAGCATTTTATAATTCTCCTTTGTAGAATTATATCATTTTCATATTTTATTATCAATACAAAAAAAGACATATTTCTATGTCTTTTTAATAAAATTTTTCTATTCAGCTTTTTTAGCTATTACTTCTTTTCCGTCATAATAACCACAGTTTGAACATACAGTATGTGGTCTAACTGGTTGATGACAATGAGAGCATACTGATAAATTTTCCTCTTCTAATTTCCATGTTGATCTTTTATTTCCTGTCCTAGCCTTTGACCATCTTCTTTTTGGTTGTGCCATTCTAATTCCCTCCTTTAGTTACTTTTAAATAGTTATATATATCAATATAAATTTTATTACTAAAAACTACCAAAATATTATACAATCAAATTATAAGTTTGTCAAGTATTCTAGTTAGGTTTCTTAATAGCATAAAAAAATTATAATTTACTTTTTGTTTGGTTATTATAATTAGAATTTTTAACATTTACTGGTATTATTCTTTTTAAAGCTTCATTATCTGAAGAAAATGTCTCAAACTGACTTTTTCCTCTTTCTAAAATTATTTCATTTTCAAGCTTTGAGTTTTCTAGTTTATAAAATTCTATTTGTACCCTTGTATCAGCAAATATCCCCTTAGTTTTCTCTTTATGAAGAATTGGTAGATATGATTGACTATCTTCAATTTTTTTACAGGCTAATTTATATACACTTTCTTCTGTAATATTTTTATCAGCATATTCTAATTTTAATTCATCATATATACTTTTCATCTCTGGAGTAAAATTTCCACCTAATTCAGAAATTGCACATACATACAAGTCCGACATAATATCTTCTGGATTATATTGATTTTTTAAAGTTATTCGTTTTGATTGTAATAGTTCAATCCTTAATTTGACATTTCTAATCTTTTCTAATTGCAAAGCATTTTTCCCTGTAATACCTCCAAAAAAAGAAATTCCTTCAGAAAATATTTCTTGTCCAACTTTTGTATATTTTTGAATTTTTACATTTTTTATAAGATTTTGCACTTTAAAATATAATCTTCTATTATTTTTTTCATCCGTTTCTTTAACGTAACTCATTTTTGAAGAATCTTTTGCTATTAATTCTACAGTATTTTCTCTACTAAAACTCATAATCTCTTGTACCTCTCTATATATGTATTTTACCAATCCATATAAAAGATTTCAATATTATTTTCAAAAAAGAAGTCGTGTTTTTTAGACATATTAATAATATATCTTTTATAATAACTCTCATAATTTAAAAAATATCTTTTTTTCTCCTAAATCTTCTTTATTTTCAGTTGCTTCTATCATTATATTCTCATTTTTTTCCTTCTCAATTCTATTAGAAATAGTAAGCATATTATCATCTATATTATTTATTATTTTTGCATATTTTATAAGATTTTTAGATTCAGATTTTAAAATATTAGGATTCTTATATTTTAATTTATGTTCTAATGTCGCCCAAAAATCCATTCCTAATGTTCTAATTTGTACTTCAACTTTTACATACATTATACCAGAAGAAAAATTAACAGGGATTTCAACTATTAAATGATAACTCATATAACCGCTTTTCTTAGGTTTTTTCATAAAGTCTTTTTTGCTTACTATTCTTATATCTTGAAAATTCTCAATTAATTCAACTAACTTATATACATCTGATTTAAAATTACATACTATTCTTATTCCGGCAATATCATTTACTCTTTCAAACATATTTTCATATGTAAGTTCGCATTTCTTTCTCTTTAATTTAGCTACTATACTTTCTGTTTTTTTTAATCTTGTAGCAACATATTCAATCGGTTCATAATTGGAAAATAAATTTAATTCCTCTTGTAAAATTTCAATTTTTGTTTTTATTTCTTTCAAAGCTGCATTATATAAAAACATTATTCTCTTAAATTTAATACTATTTATATCTATTATTTCTTTATTTACTAAATTATTTCCTACATCAATTAAAGATTCTCTTTGATTATCCTCACCCATTAAATCATCCTTTCTTTGATTAAATTACATTTGTATTCTATAAGTATTTTATTAAATTAATATTAAATAATTGTAAAATTTGTGTGAACACTTTCCTAAATTTTCAAAATATCATTAAACTATTCTATACAGTTCTTACTAATAATTTCTATAATTATGCATTAATATTTTATCATAATATACTTAAAAAATAAATATCAATAAAATTAAAATTTTATTACGGACAATTTTTTAGAAATTATTGTATATATTTATAATTATTGGAAATTATATTTTTAAAGAGGTGATTAAATTGACAAGTAAAGAATTATTGTATGTTGAAGATGCTTTAGGACATGAAAATATTATGAAATCATGTAGTAAAAAAGCATCAAATCAATTAACAGATGCTGCTTTATCACAATACATGTGTGAATTAGAAAAAAAGCATACTGAAATATTTGATATGTTTTTAAATCTTTTATAGGAGGGTAGTAATGGAAGATAAAGAATTAATGGAAAAAGAATTATTAATTATAAAGGGCGTTTGTGATTTATATCTTCATGGAACAATTGAATCAACAACAGCTGAAGTTCATTCTGCTTTTAAAGAGGCTCTAAATGAATCTTTAGATATTCAAAACAAAATTTATAACTTAATGGTTGAAAGAGGCTGGTATAAAACAGAAACAGCCGATCAAAACAAAATAAGTAGTGCGAAACAAAAATTTATATCTCAATAATCTAATATAACTATTATCAAATTATAAAAATATATTTTTATAATTTAGTACTACTAAATAGTAGACAATAACAAAAGCGGACAATATTTAATTTGTAAAATACAAAATTATCTTAAATTGTCCGCTCTTTGTTCTAATAGACAAATTCATTCTTTTATTCTGGATACTTATCTTTTATTTCTTTAATTTTATCAAATTTATTGTTCAATAAATTCAAAAAAGCATCAGCTACTTCTGGATCAAATTGTTTTTTTCTATATCTGATAATTGTGTCTTTAACATATTCCAAATCAAGCTCATCTCTATATGAACGTCTAGATGTCATTGCATCAAATGCATCTGCAACAGCAACAATTCTTGCAAGAAAAGGAATTTCATCTCCTTTTAAACCGTTCTGGATAACCTGTTCCATCATACCTTTCATGATGTGAATAAACAATTGGTATTATATCTCTAAATATTGATGCATTAGAAATTATTTGTTTTCCAATTGCAGGATGTTTTTTTATTTCATAATATTCTTCATCAGTTAATTTTGATGGTTTTGTTAAAATTGTCTCTGATATTCCTATTTTTCCTATATCATGAAATAATCCACCAACTTTTAAAACTCGCAAATCTTTATCATAAAGATTTAATTCATTTCCTATTAAAACTGAATATGCAGATACTCTATCTGAATGACCTCTTGTATATGAATCTTTTGCTTCTACAGTATATCTTAAAGTTTCTATTGTTTCAAGATAAGCCTTTTCAAGTTTCTCATTTGACCTTCTTAATTCTTCATTCATATCTTTTATTGTTTTTACTTGATCTATAGATTTAAATGCAGATTCTATAAGTAATAATAATTGATCAAACTTATCTTCTTTTTCACAATATGCTTGAATTGATAATTTTTTTATTGTTTCTAAAGGTGGCACTAAATCTTTATGACCTGTAAGCAATATTATATATAGTTCTTTATTGAACTTTCTTATTTCCTCTACTACTGTATCACCATGAATTGGAGACATTATATAATCAAGTAACATTAAATCAAATTGTTCTGTTTTAACTTTTTCAATTGCTTCATAAGGGTTTGTACATCCTACTAATGTATAACCAGAATGTTTTAAAAATATAGATAAAGAATCTATAATTCCAATTTCATCATCTACTGCAATAATTTTATAATTATTACTATCATTATTTTCTGTACTTTTTTTTGAATGTCTCATTATTTAATCCTCCTTATTATGAATTCTCCATCTGTTATCAGATTCAGTGATTTGATATGAAAACATAATATTAGATATATATATTTTTTTTTAGCATGAAGTTTTTCTAGAATAAAAATAGGCGTACCTATAGTAAAGTTATTTAAATTAATTATTTTTGAAATATAAATAGAATAAATTATTATAAGAAAATTAAAAACACAAAGTTTATTTTGAGCATAAAAATTATTAATCAATTTCATTTTATTTTTTGAAATTGAAAACACTATTTTTTCTTTTAAATTTATAATTTTGACATCTTGTTTTTGAAAATCTGATAAACATTGTTTTACTTTAATTTTATGTTGAACCAAATGTAAACATAAATTATACTTTTCTTTTACAACTATATTTACAGTTTTTCCCAAAATTTTAAAATCACTAACATTTTTTATTATAGTATATCCACATATATTATTAGAAGTATTTTTTTTATAAAACTGTTCCAATAAAGCTATTTCTTTTTGTGGATAAATTAAATCATACAATTTTTCCATATTTTTCATCCTATATTAATTAATAATAAAATATTATATAGTAAAATTATTATATAATAAAAATATTAAAAATCAAGAGTTTTAAAATAAATGTATCATTTCTGTAACATTTAGTAACCATTTAATAACAATTCTTATATAAATTTTAAAATAAAGCTTATTATATGAATAATAGGAATTATTATAATAATTCCTATTATTCAATAAATCGAAAAGTTTTAATTCTTTATATTTTCTTTGACTTTCCAAAATTTATAATATATTTTATTTTTTTAATATCTATCTTTTTCTTTTTTTATATCTAATCAATAAACTTACAAGAATAACTAATACTAAAATTAAAAATAACACAATATAAATAATACCGTTTGTTTTTAAATTATTTACTTTAATTTGTAAACTTGTTTTTTGTGCACTATAATTATTTGATACAAGTTTTGTATTTGTAGACAATATTTGATTTAATTTTTGCTCATTACTATTTTTTTCTTGAATATATTTTTTCTCTTCATCCAAATTTCTTTTATATATATTAATTTTATAAGTTTTTCTTACACGATTACTTTCAGAAATAACAGTAACTTGAATTAAGTTATTTCCTTCTTTAAGTTCTTTAAGTCCATTAATATTCACTTTGGCTTTCTCATTCTCAGGTATTGCTAATAAATTAACATTATTTTTATCATTCGATACTTCTAAGTTATAATTTGTTATATTATTATCAAAAGGTGGATTTAATAATTCATTTTCAATTGATAAAGTCTCTAAATTAGTATTGTCATCTTGTAAATTTGAATTATTATCAATATTTGCAATATAATTATTAGTTTTAATCTTTTCTTTTTTCTTAACTGTTTTATTATTTTCTAAAAATTCTATTTCTAAGATATGTCTTTGAATTTTTAACATATCTATAGAAGTAGGCATTGTTCTATTAGGAACAAGAGTTGAAGCCGTTTGGTATATTTTATCCATTATTTGTATTTCTAAAATATGCCTTTGAATTACAAGCAAATCTACACTATCAATTTTACCATTTCCATTAGCATCACCAAATAAAATAAAAGAATATTCTGCAAATATACTTCCATTTTGTTTTAATCTTATTTTACTACCTGTTCCTACTAAATCTTCATCCTTTAAAACTTGATTTTTGTTATTAACAATATCATACTCTATATCTGTTATTATATTATTTTTTATATCTATTACTTTATTTTTATTATAATCTAATCCAGAAATCTCATAATTATTTTCATATAAAGGTTCTTTAAATTCAATATTTATATTAATAGGTTCTTCAGAAATGTATGATTGATAAATATATCCTATTATACTATTATTAATTAATACTTTATCCCATTTTTCTCCATTTTGAATTCCTTTACCAATTCTTACCATTCTATAAGGCCTCGAGACTGTAGTAATAATGTCATATGAAGTACTTGGACCTGTTCTAATATTAACATTATTACTATTACAATATACATTGGTATTATCTGTTTTAAATTCATTGTCATTAATATTGGGATTCTGAACTGGAAATTCTGGCATATTTTCAAAAACGGGAATAACAAATGTCATTGAATTATTTAACAATCCATTTTTTTGGTACCCATTATAAATTGATTTTGATTCACTATATGGTGCTAAAATATTTGTCATATATTGATGCCAAAACAGACCATTGTTTCCTTCATCATTTACATCAAATTTTTGTAAATATATTGTATTTTGACCAACATTTATATAACTATCGCCAATAAATATAGCTCCTCCAGTAATTGCTCTTTCTTTAGTATTCCATGGAATTAAAAATTTATCTCTTATTGTTTGACTTGCACCATTTCCATCTTTAGCATATTGAAGTCCGTTTTTTATTGCTCCCATAGGTTCATTAGAACTAGCTGCACCTATGTTATAAAAATTATATAATCCTTTATAATTATCAATAATTCCACTAATAGAACCATGAGTTAAAAATGGTCCTACTTCTTGTTTAATTCTAGAAGCTAAATGAAATGCACTAACATATGAAGTTTTAGCAGCTTTTAATATTAAACTTGAATATTTTTCGTTTGTAGAAATATTATTTCCACTACCATCAAAATATGATACCATTTTATTATAAAATTCTGTACCATATAATATTTTTTCTATCACATCTAAATTGTTTGTACTTGCATTATAAGATAATTCCTCAAATTGAAAAATTCTAATTTCATTTAAAAAATTTCTTGGATCTATAGAATATTCTACAGCTTTTTTTGAACTATCTACCCATCCAGCATCAACTTCAATATTATACTCACTTGGTTTAGTATTTTTCCAGTTATCAGAATAATTTTTAGGAACTAAACTCCTCCCAAATATATTTTCCTCTGAAACCACATTATTCCAATCTAAATTTGTATACAGTGCTATAAAGTTCCAATTATTATGTTTTTGCTTTAATAAATTTAAATATGGTTGATAATTACTTGGAAAAGCCTCAATACCATTTGTTTTTGTAGAAGCATTTACATTTAAGTAAAAAAATAAAATTAATACTAGCATAACACAAAGGGTTCCTATTACTAAAATACTTTTATATTTTTTCATCTTTTCCTCACATTTCACTATTATTTAAATCTCTCTTGCTTTAACAATAATTCTTTGAGAAGAATCATTTGTACAAGTAATAAGTGTAACTTCTCTTTTTCCATTTGTTACTTGAGATAAACAACTTACATCTTCTGGATATACTTTATATAAATTATAAATCTCATATTCTAATAATCTATTTTTATTATCTTTAATTGAAAATCTATCACCTACATCAAGTTTTTTTAAATTATGAAACATATTTTTATTCTGAAAATTATGACCAGCTATACAGCAATTTCCTATTTCATTTGGGTTTACTCCCCAAAATTTAGTAACAGAAACTCTTAAAGCATTTTCAGAAAATTTTTCTAAAATATATGTTTCTAATTTTATTTTAGGAATTTCTAATTTTCCACAAACAGTAAATCCTTTATATTTATCTATTATTTTTTCAGAATTATCTGAACTATTAGTATTTCGAATATCTGGTATTTTACTTTCTAACATATTATCTTTAACAACATTATTTTTAGGTACATCATTTAATAATGTATTATCTGTTATATTTTCATTCTTAATTATATTATTATTTATTGATTCACTTTCCAATATTTTATTATCATAAGAAATTAATTTTTGTGCTAAATATTTTTCTCCATCTTTTATATTCATTTCTCTAAGTATCTCGATTTCTATCCATATTATAATTCCTGAAATTATTAATAAAACTACTATATTTTTTAAATAATTATGTTTCTTTTTTCTTCTCCTTCCTAGTCTCATTCTAATTTTACTTCCTTTCCATTTGTTAAAAACATTTAAGTAAACATAATAATTGGAGTAAAAAATTACAATTTAAAAATTATCTATATATTTCTTAGATTATTATGTAGCTAAATTTTACAACAAAAATGCGGACAATTCGGTACAATTTATAGTTTATAAATTAAATATTGTCCGCTTTTGTTATATTATATATAATCGTACAATTGCTAATTTATTGTCTCATTAGTAATTGTTGAATTTATTATTTTTTCTATTAAAAATTACTGATATTGCTATAATGCCTAATAAAATAAAGAATATTGGTATATATATATTTATGCCAGTTTTGGGTAAAACAATTGGTGTCTCTATTGTTTCTCCAACAACTACTTTAAAGTCTTTTTGAGCAATTATAGCGTCTGAGTTTGATCTATCTATTAATTTTAGTGTAATACCGTATTCACCATCTTGACTAAATGTTCCTTTAAAATTTAAATTTTGAGAAATATTTTTACCACCAATTGCATAACCTTGAGGATTTCCCCATCCAGTTTTTATAATATCATAATCTGTATTATCTCCTTCATGTCTTCCAACTAATTCAACTGTAGCGCCTTCAGGCATTGTTGCAACTGCTATTAATCTAGCTTTTTCATAATTTTTTCCCATTTCTGAAGCAAAAGAAATTACCATATCTTTTGCTTGTCCTGCGACAATAGTTCCATCATATTTTAAATCTAATACATAGTCTTTATACTCTGGTTCAACTATTACTTCTTTAACATGAGCAGAACTAATATCTTCATAAGTTGTTCTAGTATCACCACTTGCCATTCCTGTTGCTGTTACTGAAAATTCTGTAGGATTAGATGTTACCAATTCTTCTTTTGCTTTAAAAATAGCTTTCATACTATCTTTTGTAGCATTTCCTCCTGTTGAATCAGAAAAAACTACTTTTAATTTACCATCAATAACTGAATGACTTCCATTATCTATAGACACAAAATCAAATACATCATCATCAAAATCTATTGTAACAGTATACGCTCCTAGCTGAGCTCCAAAATTTACTGTAAGTGTAACTTGTTCTCCTGGTTTTACATTTGTTTTATTAACATCTATATTAAAAGATTCTAATCTTTCATCTGCAAAAACACTTCCTGAAAATATAAATGTAAATACAATAAATATAATAATTGCAATATTTATAAATTTTTTCATTAAAAAAAATCCTCCTTTTTTGTTTTATATTTATTATAATGTGAAAATTTCTCTATAATTATTATGGTAATAATTTCAATTATTAGATTTATTTGCATTTTTACATTAATATTTTATTTACTAATTTAGATTTAAAAATAATACATATAAAAAAATTTTACGGTTAAACTAAAATCATAGGAGATGATTTTATGTTTAAACCTAACTATATTTATTATGAAAAAGAAATTGAAAATTATACTTTAGGAAAAAAATTGTTATCTCAATATTCTGATATTCCTAAAATTATAATAGATAATCACAACAATATAGAAGAATTAAGGAAAAAAAATAATAAAGAGTTTCCTAATTTAAAAAAGAATTTAATTATTGGAATAAGAAAAACACATAAGTTTGTTGAAAATCATAAAGTATCAGATTATCTTGTTCCTTATACATCTTCAGGGTGTACTGCTATGTGTTTATATTGTTATTTAGTTTGCAATTATAATAAATGTGCATATTTAAGACTTTTTGTAAATAGAGAGCAAATGTTAGAGAAAATTAAAAAAGTTGCTGAGAAATCCGATAAAGAACTAACATTTGAGATTGGAAGTAATAGTGATTTAATTTTAGAAAATACAATTACTGGAAATTTAGATTGGACAATTGAACAATTTAGTAAAACAAACAAAGGTTATCTTACTTTTCCTACTAAATTCGATATGGTTGATTCTATATGTAATATAGAACATAAAGGAAAAATTATTATTAGAATGAGTGTTAACCCTGAAATAGTAATTAATAAAATTGAGCTTGGTACTTCAAAATTTATTAATAGAATTAATGCTATTAATAAATTAAAAAACTCTGGATATAAAATAGGTATTTTAATTGCCCCAGTAGTTTTTATAGAAAATTGGAAAGAGGAATATGAAAATTTACTAAAAATATTAGCAAATAACTTATCAGATAAAGTAAAAAAAGATGTTTTTTTTGAAATTATTTTTATGACTTATAGCTATGTACATCGTATGATAAATCAAGATGCATTTCCAAATGCAATAAATTTATTTAATAAAGAATTAATGACTGGAAGAGGTCGAGGAAAATATATGTACAAGTCAGATATAAAACAAGAAGGAAAAAATTTTTTTATAGAAAAACTTAATTTTTATTTTCCTAATAACAATATTATTTATATAGTATAAAAAACTTATGACAGACTCTTAAAGAGTCTGCCATAAGTTTTTTTATTAGTATCAACCTTCTTCAGTATGATTTTTATCTTATAAAATTAGTTGCAATTTTTTTATTTTCTGTATGAACAATATTATTATTTTTTCCTAATTCAATACATTTTAAAATCCACGACATATTTTTTCCTAGATTATACATTGTTTGCATTCCCTCTTCATCTTTAATTACTTCTTCTTTTGAATTACCATGAACATTATTCCAATATGTTGATGAAATTATAGGCATTTGATTTATAGTAAAATACTTATTTAATACATCAAAAGAAGCTGTTGTACCAGCTCTTCTTCCACTAACTACACTTGCACCTGGTTTAAATTTAAAAACATTACTTCCTGCATAAAATACTCTATCTAAAACTGATAAAATTCTACCACTTGGATGAGCATAATAAACTGGTGTTCCAAAAATAAACCCATCCGAATTTTCTGCTTTTTCTATTATTTTATTTACAATATCATCATCAAATACACATCTATTTTTATTTTCTTTAACACATGCTTTGCATCCTATACAATCTCTTACAGGTTCTCCTCCTAAACTTATAATTTCAGTTTCTATATTTTCCTCATTTAAAGATTCTGCTACTTTGCATAAAGCAGTATATGTACAAGATTCTCTTGAACTACCATTTATTAATAAAACTTTCATTTTAGACCTCCTATATTACATTATATTATTATTACAAATAATTTTGATACTATTATAGCATAATTTAAATATAAAAATACAATAAATTTGTTTTGACAATTATAATATTTTAGGTAATTCATTAAAATATTTTTTTAATTCGTCATCTTTTGGTATATAATCTGTCATAGTTTTTTCAATATAAGAACTATATGCTGATAAATCAAAATATCCAGTACCTGTTAAACCAAATAATATTGTTTTTCTTTCTCCTGTTTCTTTACATTTTATTGCTTCATCAATTGCAACTTTTATTGCATGTGCAGATTCAGGTGCAGCTAAAATTGTTTCTTTCTTGGCAAATAATATTGCTGCTTTAAATACTTCTGTCTGTTCTACTGCAGTAGCTTCCATATATCCATCATAATATAACTTAGAAATAATAGGCGACATTCCATGATATCTTAATCCACCTGCATGATTTGAAGATGGTATAAATTCACAGCCTAAAGTATACATTTTTGCTAAAGGTGTCATTTTTCCAGTATCACAAAAATCATATGTATATTTTCCTCTAGTAAGTGTTGGGCAAGATTTAGGCTCTACTGCAATAATTCTAGGATTAGTCTTTCCTATTAACTTATCTTTCATATATGGGGCAATTAAACCTCCTAAATTTGATCCCCCTCCTGCGCATCCTATAATTATATCTGGATACTCTCCTAAAATATCCATAGCCTTTTTAGTTTCTAAACCAATAATTGATTGATGTAATAAAACTTGATTTAATACTGATCCTAATACATATTTACAACCATCACCTGTTACAGCTTTCTCTACTGCCTCAGATATAGCACACCCTAAACTCCCTGTTGTATTTGGCTCTTTTTCTAAAATTTTTCTTCCTACATCTGTTGTTTTACTTGGACTTGCTATTACATTAGCTCCAAAAGTTTGCATAACAGATTTTCTAAAAGGTTTTTGATTATATGAACCTTTTACCATAAATACAGTGAGTGGAACATTAAAATATGAACAAGCTTCAGCTAATGCTGTTCCCCATTGCCCTGCTCCTGTTTCTGTAGTAAGGCTTTTTACACCTTGTTTTTTGGCATAATAAACTTGAGCTATTGCAGAATTAAGTTTATGACTTCCTGATGTATTATTACCTTCAAATTTATAATATATTTTTGCAGGTGTTTCTAATTCTTTTTCTAAATTATATGCTCTTACAAGCGGTGAAGGTCTATAAATTCTATACATATCTTGAATTTCTTTTGGTATATCATAATACCTTTTTTCATTATTTAATTCTTGTTCTACTAATTCTTCACAAAATACTGGTAATAAATCTTCTTTAGTTGCAGGTTTTAAAGTTTTTGGATTTAACATAGGTTCTGGTAATTCCTTCATATCAGCTCTCAAATTATACCATTTTTTTGGTATATCCTCTTCACTTAAATAAAATCTATATGGTACTTTTTTCATAATACATTCCTCCTAAATATTTAATCTTTTAATATAAATTGTTTAAATGTATTACTTTTACGCCAATCCTTTTCACTTTTTCTTCTATAATATTTTGTTTTCATTACTACCACCTCCTAAAAAAATCGTTTATAGGAGAGTACAAATGTGACTATATTTTTCCATACAATTTAGTGTGAAGTATAATAAGAAATGTAAATACTTTCCTAATATATACAAAAAACTCTTATCCTATAAAAGGACAAGAGTTAATATTCTTGCTATGCCACCTAATATCTATGTACCAACATACACGTCCATTTATAACGGGTTGAATTCCCGTCAACGCCTACTTTAATTTTTTTATTATTTCGGGTTGCTCTTATCAGTCCATTCAGCAAAATTTCCAATGTAATATTTCCACCAACAATTACTCTCTATAATTTTCCATAATACTTACTACTCTGAATCAACGATTTATATATATTAATATTTTATTTGAGAATTTTAAAAATGTCAATATAAATTTGCTATTTTACATAAATTTGTAATGTTTTTACTCATCTTTTTCATCTTCATTTTGATTTTCATCTTTTACAGCATCATTTTTACAAGCTTTTATTTTTACTATTCTTTTATCTTTAACTTTTTCAACTTTATAAGTTACATCTTGTGTTTCTACAATCGGTTTTTCATTTTCATCTGGAATTCTTCCAAGTTCTTCTATTAAATATCCTGAAATAGTATCATAATCTCCTTCTTCAATTTCTATATCTAAAAGTTTTTCTACCTCATATACAGCCATAGAACCATTTAAATAATAAGTATTTTCATCAATTTTTTCATACATTTTTTCTACTTCGTCATATTCATCATATATTTCTCCTACTATTTCTTCTAATATATCCTCCATAGTCACAATACCAGCTGTTCCTCCATATTCATCAACTACAATTGCTATTTGTTTTCTATTTTTTCTAAGTTCTTCAAACAATTCATTTACCGGTTTTGTTTCAGGTACATAATATGCTTCTTTTACTAAACTTTTAATTTTAACATTTTTATTTTTTGTAGATAACAAAATATCTTTTATATAAACTATTCCTTTTATTTCGTCTATAGTTTCATCATAAACTGGTATTCTACTATATCTAAAATCTTCATCATTTGTTATTTCTTCAATAACTTTAGAAATAGACATATTAATATCTACTGCATAAACTTCTTTTCTTGGAACCATAATTTCTGATACTGATGTATCATTGAATTCGAAAACATTATTTATCATTTCTCTTTCTTCTTTATCTATAGTTCCTTTTTCTTCTCCAACATCAACCATCATTCTAATTTCTTCTTCTGTAACAGTTTCTTCATCTGTTTCAGTAACTCCAAAAAATTTTGAAACTATGTTAGTTGAAGCTGTTAAAAATTTGACAAATGGAGCTGTAATAATAGATATTGTTTTTATTATCCCTATTGTTGCAAAAGCTATTTTTTCATAATTCTTCATAGCAATTCTTTTTGGTACTAACTCACCAAATATTAAAGTAAAATATGATAATATAATTGTTATTAATATGATTGCAATACTATTCCAAACAGCTAAATTAAATATCGGTATTAAATCATATAATATTGGTGCTAATTCACTAGCAAAAGCTTCAGATGCAAAAGCACTTGATAAAAATCCTGCAAGAGTAATACCAATTTGTATAGTTGCTAGAAACTTACTTGGATTAGTCAACATGTTTTTTATTTTTTTTGCTTTTTTATTTCCTTCTTTAACTTGAAGATCAATTTTTGCATCATTCAATGAAATAAATGCAATTTCAGCCGCAGCAAAAAAAGCATTTGCTGCTATTAACAGTATTAATAAGATTATTTGTGTCATTTTATTCTCCTTATAATTTACTACTTGTTATTATCATATCAAATATCTAAATTTTTTATTTTAATAACTCATCTGATAAAACTTTCATTTCATTTATATTTTCTTCTTTTAAAACAGATTTTATAGTAACAATTTTTTCACAAATTGTAATATTCTTCATTTTTGAAATAATTTCTTTCATTGTTTTTCCAGCAGAAGGTGCCCATGTTCCATTTTCTATTATCCCAATTTTACGATTTTGATAATTCTTATTTAATAAATGATATAAAAATTGTTCCATAGGAGTAAAAACTCCCATATTATAACTAGAAGAAGCAAGAATTATTTTGTCATATCTGAATGCATCTTCTACGCATTCATGCATATCTTCTCTAGATAGATCAGATATAACTACTTTTTTAGCACCTTTTCTTTCTAAAATCTCTTTCATTTTTCTAGCAGCATTAGCTGTATTTCCATGTATAGAAGCAAATGCTATAAATACACCATCTTCTTCTGGTTTATAACTACTCCAAATATCATATTTATTTATATAATATTCCAAATTTTCTTTTAAAATTGGTCCATGTAATGGACATATCATTTTTATATCTAAGTTACTCGCTTTTTTAAGTAATGCCTGTACTTGAGCTCCATATTTTCCGAACTATATTAAAATAATATCTTCTTGCCTCACAATCCCAAGGCTCATCAGTATCAAGTGCTCCAAACTTTCCAAACCCATCTGCTGTAAATAAAATTTTTTCGGTTTTCTCATACTCTACCATAACTTCTGGCCAATGTACCATAGGTGCCATAAAAAATTGTAATGTATGCTTTCCAAGTGAAATTTCATCTCCTTCTTTTA